>NZ_JBQHWA010000037.1:0-27077 GCF_052064225.1 Blautia massiliensis (ex Liu et al. 2021)
TAAAAATGGAGTAAAATACTCGCATGTCTGGCATCCTAGCGCAGGGTGCCAGATTTCAGTTATGGGGTACACCTTAAAACTGTGCGCTTACAAATCATTGACAGTGCAATACAGAAGTAGGTGAAAATAATGGATTCGATAGAACTGAAGCTTTGTGATATTCAGGGTAGGTTGTTTGAGTTGGCGTGGAAAGAGCGTTATAACAGTGAGAGATTTATCGTCAGGCTCCGGCAAAAACCATGAATGTAAATTATCTGATGTTTCACACGATGGATCCGGAGATGGCGGTGGAGGATCTTAAGGAAATCTACAGGCAAAAAAGGGGTGTGTAAAATATGGGTGCATCGCAGATCGAGCAATATAAAAAAATTGATGCACTGCTGATAAAAAATCAAAAAGCTGACAGAAGTACGAACCTGTGTCATTGTAAAAGCAGGTTTATTCTGTCAGCTTTTTTATGTAAGTATAATTCGTTCGGCAGATGATGTCCTGTGAAATTATACCAGTTTTTTTAATTTTTCAATAATTTCTGTAAGTTCTTCTCTGGAATATCCGCCGAAGCTTACCAGTGCGCGTAATGGCATGGAGTCGGTCATGGCTTCTGTCATTTCTTCGGTGATAGCTTCGGAAGCGGCTTCAGAAGAGGACTCTTCACCGACGTTCATGGCTGAGATATATTTTGCTATAAGCTCTTTTGCTGTTTCGCTTGTTTTCGGGTTGCGGAACAGTTCGCCCAGGGTGGTGTTCATATGAACATGCATCGGAAGCTCCTGGCTGCTGTTCAGATGGATCCTGCCTTCAAGATGGATATCTCTGGAAGAGGTACCGACAAGGAGCTTATATTCGCCGCTGGCTGCGAACCAGTCGTGAAGCTCTGTATTGTACCATGCGAAGCTTCTCTTGTCCAGTTCCATGGTTACTGTTTTAGTTTCGCCTGGGTTCAGGAAAACCTTTTCGAAGCCCTTGAGCTCTTTTTCCGGACGGATTGTGGAACTGGTACAGTCTTTGACATAGAGCTGTACGACTTCTTTTCCTGCCATATTTCCTGTGTTTGTTACATCAACCGAAACGGTGATGGTGTCTTTGTCTGTAGGATTTTCATTGGAGATCTTCAGGTCGCTGCAGGCAAAGGTAGTGTAGGAGAGTCCATAGCCAAACGGATATGCTACATCCATTTCTTTTTTATCATAGTAGCGGTAGCCTACGAATACGCCTTCACGGTATTCAACCTTTTCACCACCGCCGAAGTTCAGGTAGGATGGATTGTCGGAGAGCTTGAGGGGTATTGTCTCGGCAAGCTTGCCGCTGGGATTTACTTTTCCGTAAAGGATGTTTGCGACAGCGGTACCGCCTGCCTGACCGCCGAGGTATGCTTCCAGAAGGCCTTTTATATCATTGAGCCATGGCATTTCCACGGGGGAACCGTTGTGGAGGACGATCACGGTATTCGGCTGTACTTTAAGGATCTCAGCAATGAGACGGTTCTGGCATTCAGGAAGCCTCATGTGGGAACGGTCGTATCCTTCAGATTCAAAGCTGTCCGGAAGTCCGGCGAAGATCACAACCTTGTCAGCGGCGGCAGCAGCTTTGATCGCTTCAGCTGCAAGTGCGTCATCGTAGAGATCTTTGTCTGCAGGAAAACCTTCTGCATAAGTAACCTGTGCATCGGAAGGAACGGAATCCAGTGCGTTTGTGATCTTGAAGCAGTTGATATGAGAGCTTCCGCCGCCCTGGAAACGAGGCTTCTTTGCAAAACCGCCGATGAAAGCAACTTTCTCGGATGCTTTCAGAGGGAGGATCTGCTCATCGTTTTTCAGAAGAACCATAGATTCTTCGGCAATGTGGCGTGCTTCTTCATGGTCTTTTTCCATGGTGAATTCCTGCGGTGCCCGGTTGTCTGCATATTCAAAAATTATGCGTAGAATGCGTTCAACAGCCTGGTCAAGAATGTCTTCCTTGAGGGAACCGTCTTTTACGGCCTGTACGATGAGGGCATCGTTGACCCCATTGGAGGAAGGCATTTCCAGCTCAAGACCTGCCTCAAGACCTTTGACGCGGTCATTGACTGCACCCCAGTCGGACATTACATAGCCCTTGAAGCCCCAGTCGCCGCGGAGAACATCTGTGAGAAGCCATTTATTCTCAGATGCGAAAGTGCCGTTGATCTGGTTGTAGGAGCACATGAAGGTGTATGGCTGAGCTTTTTTTACTGCGGTTTCGAATGCAGGGAAATAGATCTCACGTAAAGTGCGCTCATCTGCCTCGGAAGAATTACTCATGCGGTGATATTCCTGGTTGTTTGCTGCAAAGTGCTTGATAGAGGTTCCTACATGCTGGGACTGTACTCCGTTTATAAAAGCGGCTGCGATCTCACCTGCGAGATATGGATCCTCGGAATAATATTCGAAGTTTCTTCCGCAGAGAGGAGAACGTTTGATGTTTACGGCCGGTCCGAGAACTATGGATACATCGTTGGCCTGAGCTTCTTTTCCGATGGTTTTGCCCATTTCTTCCACCAGCTTGCGGTCAAAGGAGCAGGCGCTTAAAGCGGCCGGCGGGAAGCAGACGGCCTTGATGCTGTCATTCATTCCAAGATGATCGCCCTTGTCATCCTGCTTACGAAGTCCGTGAGGGCCGTCGCTGACCATTACTTCCGGGATTCCCAAGCGTTCCACATGTTTCAGATGCCAGAAATCAAGGCCTGAGCACATGCCGGCTTTTTCTTCCAGTGTCATCTGGCTTACGATTTTTTTCAGATCACGTTTCATTAAAAATACCTCCGAAATGTTTTTCTTACTATGAACTATAGCATGTTTTGCTGATAAAATATAACAAAAATTTGTTAAAAATAAAAAATATTGCAGTTTAGCCGAATCAAGTAAGTCCCCTGCTTCAATTGCGAATATCCGCATGACCCTCACATTTTCAGGAATATAAAAACGATATGCAGGTCGATTGACAGAGCGGTGAGAGATATCTTTTTCTGGCTTTTGTGGGAAGAGTGTAGTAATATAGGTAGGAATAATGACAGAGCTGCCGGACAGAAGAATGGTCGACTGTCTGGCTTAGGTGAAAGGACTTATAATGAAAGACATCATATCAAGTATTATTACAAGTGTACTGACAGCTTTGTACCAGCCATTTTGGTTTTCTGTGATCCTGTCTGTGATGGTACTGTTTTTTTATCTCTTTGCCTACCATAATGAGACAGGTGGAAGGGGAATCAGGGGAGCTTTTTCCGTGTGGTGGCAGTATTTCAGAGGAAATGCTTTTTTTCGGAAGCTGTTTTTTCTGACCTTTTATACAACCATGATCTTGTTTCGCACGCTGCTGAACCGGGATATGTGGATGAATCCCCTTTCGGATGTGATGGCGAACTGGTGGATCTGGAAATATGGAGAGGATGGTACTAGATATCTCACAACTGAGTGTATTGAGAATCTGATGCTGTTCATTCCGTTCACGATCCTGCTGTTCTGGACCGCAGGAAAGAAAATATTGAAAAAAACAACATTCTTGAATATTGTGTGGACCGGACTTAAGATTACCTTTGTATTCTCACTGTCCATTGAACTTCTGCAGCTTTTCCTGAGGCTTGGGACGTTCCAGGTTTCTGATCTGACATATAATACTCTTGGAGGAGGTATTGGCGGGGCTGTGTACTGGATTGGTCATCAGCTTTCAGTCAGGCGGGGAGCCGAATAATGTCTGCCACAGATAGCAGGAAGACAGAGAAACGGATCAGCCCGGATTGCTGTTCGTGAGTGATGCACTGAAATTTTTGCGCGGTGCATCGTTAAAATTTCATTGACAAATCTTCCATAACGTGTTAACCTAATACCAGTTTCAAAAAGAAAATGCGTAGATGAGGAATAGTACACAAGAGAACGGAGCACAGAGAGCTGCTGGCCGGTGAGAAGCAGCGGAAGGGATTTGTGGAACTCGCCTCGGAGCATCTGCCTGAAATCTTTATATATTATATAAGAGAGTAGACGCAGACGGTGTCCGCCGTTATCCGGAGAGGATATAAGGATGTATATACATTCCGTATCTGTCAAGTGTGTGAATTTTTATTCATGAAATAAGAGTGGTACCGCGTAGGACAGCAGTTGTCTTTCGTCTCTTGCAGAATCTGCAGAGTCGGAAGATTTTTTTTATGTCTTTATATCAAAAACAAAAACCAAAGAGAAATTTTAATGGAAACAGAAAGTGGAGGAAAACAAAATGATGACACCATCCAAGTACAAACGTCAGTATTACATGCCGCCGGTGAAATGTATGAAATGGGCGGAGAAAGAATATGTGGATAAGGCCCCGATCTGGTGCTCTGTAGACCTTCGTGACGGAAATCAGGCACTTGTGATACCGATGAGCCTGGAGCAGAAAGTGGAATTTTTCAAGCTTCTTGTAAAGATCGGTTTTAAAGAGATCGAGGTTGGATTTCCGGCTGCTTCTGAGACAGAGTATGAGTTTCTCCGTACGCTGATCGAGCAGGATCTGATCCCGAAGGATGTAACGATCCAGGTGCTGACTCAGGCAAGAGAGCATATTATCCGTAAGACTTTTGAAGCTGTTAAAGGCGCCCCAAAAGCGATCGTTCATGTATACAATTCCACATCCGTATCTCAGCGAGAGCAGGTATTCAAAAAATCAAAAGAGGAGATCCTGAAGATCGCAGTAGATGGCGCTGCACTTCTGAAAAAACTGGCTGATGAGACAGAAGGCAATTTTCAGTTTGAGTACAGCCCGGAGAGCTTTACGGGAACAGAGCCGGAGTATGCACTGGAGGTGTGCAATGCGGTTCTGGATGTATGGCAGCCTACTGCAGATAACAAAGCGATCATCAACCTGCCTGTTACGGTTGAGCATTCTATGCCGCATGTGTATGCAAGTCAGGTGGAATACATGTGTGATAATCTGAAATACCGTGAAAACGTGATCGTTTCTCTTCATCCGCACAATGATCGTGGATGTGGCGTTGCAGACTCCGAGATGGGTCTTCTTGCAGGTGCTGACCGAATTGAGGGAACTTTGTTCGGAAATGGTGAGCGTACCGGTAATGTGGATATTGTAACGCTTGGTATGAATATGTATTCCCAGGGTGTGGACCCGAAGATTGATTTTTCTGATATGCCGCATATTTGTGAGGTTTATGAGAAATGTACCGGAATGCAGATCTATGAAAGAAGTCCGTACAGTGGAGCTCTTGTATTTGCTGCATTTTCCGGATCTCATCAGGATGCCATCGCAAAGGGTATGCACTGGAGAGAGAACGGAGATCTGGAGCACTGGACTGTTCCGTATCTGCCGATCGATCCGACAGATGTGGGAAGAAACTACGACGCAGATGTTATCCGTATCAACAGCCAGTCCGGAAAGGGCGGTGTAGGCTATATACTGGAGACAAAGTTTGGCCTGAACCTTCCTCCGAAAATGCGCGAGGCTATGGGCTATGCAGCCAAAGCAGTGTCCGATCACAAGCACAAAGAGCTTCATCCGGACGAGATCTTCAGTCTGTTCAAATCTACCTTCGAAAATGTGGTTGAACCATACAGCATCAATGAGGTTCATTTCCAGCAGAAGGAAGACGGCATCGTAACACGGGTTACTTCTACATTCCGTGGAAAAACCATCGTTACAGAGGCTTCCGGAAATGGTCGTCTGGATGCGGTAAGCAATGCACTGAAGAAAGCTTACGAACTGAAATACACACTGGAGACTTATCAGGAGCATGCTCTGGAGCAGAGTTCTTCCTCCAAGGCTATCGCTTATGTGGGAATCCGTAAACCGGATGGAACGCTTGCCTGGGGAGCGGGTGTTGATCAGGATATCATTCGTGCCTCTATTGATGCACTGGTAACTGCGATCAACAATCGATAAGCATCCGGTTCCGGATAGGTTTATAAAAAATGAGAAGCTGCCATAAAACGCAGCTTCTTTTTTTGCCGTGCAGATGCTATAATAGTGCGGAATGTGAAAATAACAGTGAGTAAGAGGGATATTATGAAAAATAAGAAAAAAAACAGGAGCTCATACAGCCTGTCTGTAGAGCTGAAAAACGCTCTGAAATATCTGCTGATATGGGGAATGATCCTGATCTTTTCCGCATATCTGCTTAGTGATTCGGAGATCCTCGGAAATGTAAAGCAGCAGGCAAGACCGGATACCTGGTCTATGATCGGTGCGGGAGGAAGCTTTGAAGAGGAGTTTACCTGCAAAACGAACCGTCTGTCCGGTGTGGAGCTTTTTCTTTCTACAGAGAGTGCATCGGTTGCTGGAACGTTTCAGGTAACGCTGTATCAGAATGAAAGGGAGATCCAGAGCTGGCAGGCCGGCAGACTGACCATATCGTCGGGGGATACCACGTATTTCCGGCTTGACCAGAAGCTTACGGAATGTAAGGGGCAGAAATTCCGGATCGTTTTAGATGGCGCAAAAGGGGATACCGGAGTGGCTGCAGGGCTGGTGAGCCAGAAGGATGATACACAGACACTTGCCTATCGGATCATTTCCAGGCCATTTCCAAAATCACTGGTGTTTCTGGTGATTGGAGCGGCGGCAGCTGTGATGCTGGTGATCTTTGCATTTCTGAAACGCAGACAGCTCCGGGCAGAAGTGGTGTTTGCCGTTGTTTATATTTTTATGAGTATCTGTACTCTGGCGGCGGTTCCGGTCTTTAATTCGCCGGACGAGTACAGCCATTATCTGAGAAGCTATGAGGTTTCCAGAGGATATCTGACGTCGGAAGGCAACGGAGGAAACGACTTATTCTCATATGGAAGGACGTTTAACAGTGGTCTGGTTCCGGAATTTTCCGCCAAGGATCATGTATCATTATGGGATATCGGAGAGAATGCAGATCAGCGTATCGACCGGGAAAAAACACAGTTTTACGGATTTGGAAATACAGCCTTGTATGCACCTACTTCGTATCTTCCCCAGGCAGTAGGGATCCGCATTGCAGATCTGTTTACGGACCGGCCGATGGTTCTTGCCTATGCGGGAAGGATCGCCAATATGCTTATGTTTGAACTGTTCTTTTTCTTTGCCATTCGTCTGACGCCTGTTGGGAAAAATTTCCTCGTACTTCTGGGGCTGGTACCTGTGAATATCCAGTCAGCAAATTCCATGTCAGCAGATGCCCTGGCCCTGGCTCTGACGGTTGCTCTGGCTGCCTTTGTACTGGCTATGCGATATAAACAAAAAGAAGTGATGAGTAGAAGACAGCTGATATGGATGTACGTGCTGACCGGATTCCTGTGTCTTTGCAAAGTGGTTTACATGCCGTTTTGCCTGCTCCTGTTCCTGATTCCGAAAGAACGGTTTAAAAGCAGAAAAAATTACTGGTTTCATGTGGTCTGTGCAGGAGCTGTGATCCTGATCTTAAGTTTCGGCTGGCTGGCCATTGCGTCCCGATATCTCTGTGAGTCACAGCCAGGTGTGGATACAGCTGCACAGCTTGTGGGGATCCTGAAGGATCCGGCTGCCTTTGTCCTGACTTTTGTGCGGAGCCTGGATAATTTTGGTGTGACCTATCTTACAGAAATGATAGGAAGTAATCTTGGATGGCTGAACATTCCTGTCTGTGCCCTGCTGGCAATGGGATATCTTCTGATCCTGGTCCTTCAGGTTTCCGGGAATGATGATATATCGGGAATCCGTCTGGATCTTCCGGCAAAGAGCATTCTGGGAGGAGTCAGTCTCCTGGTATTTGCGCTGATCTTTGTAACGTTATACGGACAGTGGACAGCCTATGGCTACGATAAGATCCTGGGCGTGCAGGGACGGTATTTTCTGCCGCTTCTTTTTCCGCTGCTCCTTGCGCTGAAGCCCAAACGGTTTGCCGAAAGAGCCGGGGAAACACCATGGGGACTGTTTCTGGGAGCCTGGAGTATCGATCTGTGCGTTTATGCGACACTTTTCGTGCAGGCATTGTGCCGTTTTGCATAAGGCGTCGGATCTGGTCGAGCAAAAATCCTTGACTGGCTGAAAACAAAATATTATAATCAAATCTGTAAATAACAGAGGAAAAAACTGTTCTGAAAAAGGATAAACAGGCAGATAGAAGTACGATTTCCGGAAAGTGGGTGTACAACATTGGACGGAGATGGAGACGCTATCTGCCTTTTTTTTCTGAAATGAAATATGGCATGAGTGTGGATAACTCTGCGATTTTATGTGGATTTTATGTGGAATACATGTGGATAAGGTGTGGATAAAACACAAATACCGCCGTTGAAGCGTTAAATACGGGAAAAAGCTTGACATATTCAATATTATTAAATATAATTTTCCCATACATTACAAAAATGTTACAAACATGTAAAGGAAATCGTAATGATCCGTATTTATCCGGAAAGCGATGATAATGGGGGCTGTGATGTCGCATCGGAGGATTATGGGCTGTTACAGAAAATGAAACGCAAGGAATGAGATTATGAAAGTTGAGAAAGATTTACGTGAGACTGACGGAGTGCAGGATGAACGTAGAAATGGAAAAACCGGAGGAAATTCCGCGCGCAGTTTTGCAGTGCTGACATTATGTGCAGTTTTGGCGATGGTTATTTCTCTGGGGACAAGGACATTTGCAGAAAGTGAGGGAGGCAGGGTTTATGCAGCTTCAGATGAAGGAGAGGGCTCTCCCTATGAAGAGGTTGCTGTTCCTACCGGGATCGCAGGTGTGGTTTCAGGAGTTACGGATACACCATTATCCGGAAGCACGGTTACAAGGATCGGAAGCTCCTGTGAGCAGGTGATCGTAGGCCAGAGAGTACAGAAAGTAACCAATACTGCTGCAGATCTTAATGTAAGCTCCTCTATGGAAAACAAAGTAAATGAACTTGATGCAAGGTCGATCACACTGGCAGAAAATCCCACACTGATGTCAGATGAAGACTATGATACACTTCTGAGGATCGTGGAGGCAGAAGCAGGAAGTGAAGATATCAAGGGCCGTGTTCTGGTGGCTAACGTCATCATGAACCGTGTAAAAAGCGAAGATTTTCCGAATACGGTGACAGAGGTTGTCTGGGATAACAGTGACGGCGTTCCGCAGTTTTCACCGACCTATGATGGCAGGATCAATGAAGTTGCAGTTTCCGATGAAACAAGGGAAGCGGTCAAGCAGGCGCTGAAGGGTACGGATTATTCTGAAGGTGCACTGTTCTTTATCCAGAAATCTGCAGCAGAGGAACATAATGTGAAATGGTTTGAAAAGGACCTGAAGAGGCTCTTTAAATACGGGGTCCATGAATTTTATACATATAAATAGGAAGAACTGATGCAGTACAGAAGGAACCAACCGCCGGCAGAAACAGACCGGCGGTTTCTTTTTATCCGAAAGCTGTGAATATCTGTCTGATCACAGGGTGGGATTGGGCAAGACAGATTCTTTTTTAAAAGTGGTGGCATTTTCCATAATTCCATGCTATAATGTGATAACGTTGAAAAGAAAACGAATATCTTACAATAGAAAGGCGGAACACCAATGCAGGTATTGTACAAGAGCACCAGAGGAAAAGAGCAGGCAGTTACAGCGTCTATGGCCATACTTAAGGGCCTTTCTGAGGACGGCGGACTGTTCGTGCCTGAAAGCATTCCACAGCTGGATGTACCAATGGACAAGCTGGCACAGATGACCTACCAGGAGACAGCATATGAGGTAATGAGCCGTTTCCTTACAGATTTTACCGAGGATGAGCTTAAGAACTGTATCAACAAAGCATACGACAGCAAATTTGATACAGAAAAGATCGCGCCTCTTCATGAAGCGGATGGGGCATATTTCCTGGAACTGTTCCATGGCGCGACCATTGCATTTAAGGATATGGCACTTTCCATTCTTCCGCATCTGATGACAACTGCAGCGAAGAAGAATAATGTTAAGAATGAGATCGTGATCCTTACCGCAACATCAGGAGATACCGGTAAAGCTGCCATGGCAGGCTTTGCAGATGTGCCGGGAACGAAGATCATTGTATTTTATCCGAAGCATGGTGTCAGCCCGATCCAGGAGAAACAGATGGTAACTCAGAAGGGTGCCAACACTTATGTGGTAGGTATTACCGGTAACTTTGATGATGCCCAGACTGCAGTTAAGAAGATGTTCAATGATCATGAGCTGGCAGCAGAGCTGGATCAGGCAGGCTTCCAGTTTTCTTCTGCAAACTCTATCAACATCGGTCGTCTTGTTCCTCAGATCGTATATTATGTATATGCCTACGCATCACTGGTACGCGACGGCAGGATCAAAGACGGACAGGAGATCAATGTGGTAGTTCCTACCGGAAACTTCGGAAATATCCTTGCTGCATACTATGCGAAACAGATGGGACTTCCGATCCACAAGCTGATCTGTGCATCGAATGAGAACCGTGTTCTTTATGATTTCTTCCGCACAGGAACCTATGACAGAAAGAGAGATTTCATCCTTACGACATCTCCTTCCATGGATATCCTGATCTCCAGCAATCTGGAAAGACTGATCTATCGTCTTACCGGAGAAAATGCTGGAAAATGTGCAGAGCTTATGAAATCCTTAAGTGAGGGCGGTGAATATACCATTACTGACGAGATGAAAGCACAGCTTGTTGATTTTTATGGTAATTTCTGCAGTGAAGATGAGACTGCACAGGCCATCAGTGATATCTACAAAAACAGCAATTATGTGATCGATACGCATACTGCAGTTGCAGCCGGCGTATATAAGAAGTATGTAAGTGAGACAGCGGATCATCTTCCGACAGTGATCGCCTCTACTGCAAGTCCGTATAAATTCACAAGAAGTGTTATGGAAGCACTTGGTGAGGAGCATAAAGATCTGGATGATTTTGGCCTTGTAGACGCATTAAGTGCGCTTTCCGGAGTACCTGTTCCACGTGCAGTTGAAGAAATCCGTACTGCCCCGGTTCTTCATGACAGGGTGGTAGATGCAGTGGATATGCCGGCAGCAGTAAAGGATATCCTTAAGATCAAATAATAATTGATAATAAAATCAGTAAGAAAATGTATTTTCTGTTGAAAAAGCACAAATACTGGTTTATAATAAAAACAACGAAAACCGAATCCTGGAATGTTCGATCCCCCTTTTCTTTTTGAACCTACATTGACATTTTGGGAATCCAAAATCGCAGGTTGGATGTCAGACCTCACGTCGTGGTAGGCAGAAGACACTGTTGAGGATACCCACCTAGCATCTGCTAGGCGTCAAAAATAAGGGAACGGCATCCCGGGATTAATCGGTTAAAGACATAGAGCCGGTTAGTGGCTCTTTTTTCATATATGGGAGGAATTAAAACATGAGTGTTTCTGAAAGGAAATTTGGGGCACTTCCTACAGGAGAAGAAGTAAAAATCTATCATCTTGAGAATAAAAAAGGTGCCTATGCGGAAGTGCTTCAGTATGGTGCGATCCTGGTGAAGATATGTGTTCCGGATAAGAACGGAGATCTGAAGGATGTGGTCCTTGGATATGACGATATCCGGGGATATGAGATTAATGGATGCTTTTTCGGTGCGATCATTGGAAGAAGTGGAAACCGTATCGAGAATTCCAGATTTTTTATTGATGATAAAGAAGTGGTTCTTGCAGAGAATGAGAATCATAACAATCTTCACAGCGGTCCGGATGGTTTTGAGAAAAAGCTGTGGGAGGTAAAAGAAATTTCCCAGGAGAAGAACAGCGTGGATTTCTTCCGCATCAGTCCGGATGGAGAGAACGGATTTCCGGGAGAATTTTCCATTGTTGTGAAATATGAATTCACAGAGGAAAACGAACTGAAGATTTTTTACAGAGGACGCTCTGATGCAGCTACCGTTGCCAATATGACCAACCATTCTTATTTTAATCTGAATGGTGAGGGCAGCGGAGATGTTCTTGATCAGGAACTATGTATTCATGCGAAGTATTTTACTCCGGTAAAGGACAGCCAGTCCATTCCTACCGGTGAATATGCACCGGTGGCGGGAACGCCGATGGATTTCAATGTTTCCAAACCGATCGGCAGAGACATTGAGGCGGATTTTGAACAGCTGAAGTTCACAGGCGGTTATGACCATAACTATGTAATCGATAATTATGCAAAGGGCAATGTCCGTTCGATTGCTACTGCATACTGTAAGGAATCCGGTATCGGTATGGAGGTTTCCTCCGACTGCCCGTGTGTGCAGTTCTATGCAGGCAATTTTGTTAAGGATGAGAAGGGAAAGAACGGTCATGTTTATCATGAACGTTATGGATTCTGCCTGGAGACACAGGTGGAGCCAAATGCAGTCAATGTAGAGGATTTCCATTCTCCGATCCTGCTTCCCGGTGAAGAGTACAGCTCTGAAACGGTTTACCGTTTCTTTGTGAAATAACAGACAAATAGAATTAAAAGAGGTGCGAGAAGGCAATGCAGATACGTGTGGCAGAAGAGAAGGATGCAGCAACACTTTTGGAAATTTATTCCTACTACGTAGAAAAAACTGCGATCACATTTGAATATGAAACACCTTCCATAGAAGAGTTTACGCATCGGATCCATGATATAAAGGCGAAATATCCGTATATTGTGGCAGAAGAGAACGGAGAGATCCTGGGATATGCCTATGGTTCTGCGTTTCATCCGAGGGCTGCTTATGGCTGGTGTGCGGAGATGTCTGTTTATGTGAGACATGACCGGCGGTGCAGCGGTGCAGGAGGCAGACTCTATCGAGCCCTGGAGAGTCTTCTTGCAGAGATGGGAATTCTGAACCTGAACGCCTGTATTGCAGTTGCACCAAAAGAAGATGAATACCTGACCAGTGCCAGTGTGGATTTTCATAAACATTTCGGCTATAAGCGTGTGGGAGAGTTCCACAGATGCGGCTATAAGTTTAACCGCTGGTATAATATGGTATGGATGGAAAAGATGATAGGTGAACATAAGAGCCTGCAGCCGGAAGTAAAGCTTTTTCCGGAAATCCAGGATAAGATCGGATTTGAACGTTTTTCCTGGTGAAAAAAGAAACCTGAGGGAGGTCAGCATGGACGAGGAAAAGAAAAATATAATCCAGCTCATGCTGGGATTTGTGCGCAGAGCAAACGGAGATCATGTCAGTGCATATGCGGCCCAGGCAGCGTATTTTCTGATCATGTCTTTTATCCCGTTTATACTGTTTCTTACAACGCTGATCCGTTATACACCGTTAAGCTATAATGTTGTCAGGGATGCCATCATCGGGTTTGTGCCCGGAAATCTGCAGACCTTTGTGCTGAGCATTGTGGTAGAAGTATACAAAAGAAGTACAGCCATCGTGCCGCTGTCTGCGCTGATGGCGCTCTGGGCGTCCGGAAAGGGAATGCAGGCGATCACCAATGGCTTAAATACCATTTATCATGTAAAGGAAACCCGAAACTGGCTGATGACCCGAATCTATTCGGTTTTTTATATGCTGTTGTTTGTGCTGGCGATCATTGTCACTCTTCTGGTCCTGGTTCTTGGTAATCGGATCCAAGTAGCTGCACAGAGAACCATTCCGATTCTCGGGAGGCTGCTGGCCAAGGTTATAGGGGCCAGGACATTGCTTGTATTTGCCGTGCTGTTTGCAGTGTTTCTGGTCCTTTATAAAGTGCTTCCAAACCGAAAGGCAACCTTTAAAAGCCAGCTTCCGGGTGCATTTATGATCGGAGTGGCATGGATGATATTTTCCTATGGATTTTCCCTGTATTTTGAATTTTTTCCGAATTTTGGAAATATGTACGGAAGTCTGACTGCGCTGATCATGGTAATGCTGTGGCTGTATGTGTGTATGAACCTGCTTCTTTACGGGGCGGAGATCAATGCCTACTTTGAAAATGAATTCCGAAAGGCCCAGAGATCTGTAAAAACACTTCTTTCCAAGAAAGAAAATGAAAAAAACAGTTCCAAAGAATCCTGACTTTGCGCTTGACAGAAGGCAGACCTTGTGGCATAGTATTAAAAGACAGAAAAGCTGTGAAGGTGTTTATAGAGGATCATTTTCTCACAGAGAAGGGAAGTCACCGGCTGTAAGCTTCCCCGGGTTCAGATGGTTCTTGAATTTCCCACCGGAGCTTCCTCTCTGAAGTAACAGTAGGAGATGACGTAAGCTGCGCGTTAAGCAGACAAGAGGTGCCCGTGATCTTTTCATGGGAAACTGGGTGGTACCGCGGATATTCCGTCCCTTTTATAAGGGACGGTTTTTTTATTGCCCATATCTGGATCTTCGGGGTGGGCGGCGGATCATTTGATCATTTTAATTAAAGGAGAAATAGACCATGGATATGAAAGAAAGACTTCAGGAACTGGCTGAAAATGCCAGAAAACGGATCGAGGAATCCGAGGGCCTGGATAAGCTGAATGATGTGCGTGTTGCATATCTTGGAAAAAAAGGTGAGCTTACTGCAATCTTAAAAGGTATGAAGGATGTTGCTCCGGAAGAGCGTCCGAAGGTTGGACAGCTTGTCAATGAGACAAGAGCTAAGATCGAAGAACTTCTGGAAGCCTCCAAAAAGGATTTCGAGGAGAAGGTCCGTGAGGAAAAAATGAAGGCAGAAGTGATCGATGTAACACTTCCTGCAAAGAAAGCGAAGATCGGTCATCGCCATCCGAATACTATCGCTCTGGAAGAGGTTGAGCGTATTTTCATCGGAATGGGCTATGAGGTTGTGGAAGGTCCGGAGGTTGAGTATGCGGACTACAACTTTACAAAGCTGAATATTCCGGAGGATCATCCGGCAAGAGATGAGCAGGATACATTCTTTATCAATGATTCCATTCTGCTCCGTTCCCAGACATCACCGGTGCAGGCACGTGAGATGGAAAAAGGCAAGCTTCCGATCCGTATGATCGCACCTGGCCGTGTATTCCGTTCTGACGAGGTAGATGCAACACATTCACCTTCCTTCCATCAGATCGAGGGCCTTGTTATTGATAAGAATGTTACGTTTGCAGATCTTAAGGGAACCCTTCAGGAGTTTGCAAAAGAGCTGTTCGGACCGGAGACAAAGACCAAATTCCGTCCGCATCATTTCCCGTTCACAGAGCCAAGCGCTGAGGTTGATGTTTCCTGCTTCAAATGCGGCGGAAAAGGCTGCCGTTTCTGTAAAGGTTCCGGCTGGATCGAAATCCTTGGCTGTGGTATGGTTCATCCGAATGTTCTCCGTATGTGCGGAATCGATCCGGATGAGTATACAGGATTTGCCTTTGGTGTAGGTCTGGAGCGTATCGCACTTCTGAAATATGAGATCGATGATATGCGTCTTCTCTATGAGAACGACAGCAGATTCCTGAAACAGTTCTAAAACAGTGAACACGGATCATGAGTATCCGTCTGACAGTAAATATAGAAAAAAGAAGGGACAACCAAAATGAATACTTCATTATCTTGGATTAAAACATATGTGCCGGATCTGGATGTAACGGCACAGGAATATACAGATGCCATGACCTTAACAGGCACAAAGGTAGAGGGCTTTACAGAGCTGGATGCAGATCTCGATAAGATCGTGATCGGCCAGATCGATAAGATCGAGAAACATCCGGATGCAGATAAGCTGATCATCTGCCAGGTAAATATCGGAACTGAGAGTGTGCAGATTGTAACAGGCGCTCCAAATGTAAAAGAAGGAGATAAGGTTCCGGTTGTTCTTGATGGCGGACGTGTTGCAGGCGGCCATGATGGAAAAATGACTCCCGGAGGGATCAAGATCAAAAAAGGCAAACTCCGTGGCGTTGAGTCCTTTGGTATGATGTGCTCTATCGAGGAACTTGGAAGCACCAGAGAAATGTATCCGGAAGCACCGGAATACGGAATCTATATTTTTCCTGAGGACGCAGTTGTGGGTGAGAGCGCTGTTAAGGCACTTGGCCTTGACGATGTGGTATTTGAGTATGAGATCACTTCCAACCGTGTAGACTGCTACGGTGTTCTTGGAATCGCAAGAGAGGCAGCAGCAACCTTCCAGAAGAAATTCTGCCCGCCGGTTGTAGAGGTTAAGGAAAATGATGAGAAAGCTTCCGATTATGTAAAGGTTACTGTAGAGGATCCGGAGCTTTGCCCGCGTTACTGCGCAAGAGTTGTAAAAAATGTCAAGATCGGTCCGTCCCCGAAGTGGATGCAGAGATGTCTGGCTTCCAATGGAATCCGCCCGATCAACAACCTGGTTGATATCACAAACTATGTAATGGAAGAGTTTGGACAGCCAATGCATGCATATGATCTGGATACTATCGCAAATCAGGAGATCGTTGTACGCCGTGCAGGAAAAGATGAGAAATTTGTCACACTGGATGGCCAGGAGCGTATCATGGATGAGAACGTTCTGATGATCTGTGACGGTGAGAAGGCTGTCGGCATCGCAGGTATCATGGGTGGAGAGAATTCCATGATCACAGACGATGTAAAAACGGTTCTTTTTGAGGCGGCGTGCTTCGATGGAACCAGCATCCGTCTTTCTTCCAAGAGGATCGGACTTCGTACAGATGCATCCGGTAAATTTGAGAAGGGTCTTGACCCGAACAATGCACAGGCTGCAATTGACCGTGCATGCCAGCTGATGGAAGAACTTGGTGCAGGTGAGGTTGTAGGCGGAATGGTTGATGTCTGCAGCGAGACAAGAGAGCCATCCAGAGTAAAATTTGAGCCTGAGAAGATCAACAAGCTTCTTGGAACCAGCCTTACAAAAGAAGAGATGATCGATTATCTTGGACGTGTAGAACTGGCTTATGATGAAAAAACAGACGAGATCGTTGCACCGACATTCCGTCAGGATATCCACTGTAATGCAGATGTTGCAGAGGAGGTTGCAAGATTCTATGGCTATGATAAGATCCCGATGACACTTCCTACAGGAGAGGCTACTACAGGTAAGCTGCCATTTAAGCTTCGTATCCAGGATGTTGCAAGAGATATCGCAGAATACTGCGGATTCTCAGAGGGAATGTCCTATTCTTTCGAAAGCCCGAAGGTATTTGACAAGCTTTGTATTCCTGAGGACAGTGATCTTCGTAAAGTCATCACCATCAGCAATCCTCTTGGAGAGGACTACAGTATCATGCGTACAAGCACACTGAACGGTATGCTGGCATCCCTTTCCACAAACTATAACAGACGTAATAAAGATGTTCGTCTTTACGAGCTTGGAAATATCTATCTTCCGAAGTCCCTTCCGGTCACAGAGCTTCCGGATGAGCGTACCATGTTTACACTTGGAATGTACGGAAAAGGTGATTTCTTTGATATGAAGGGTGTATGCGAGGAGTTCTTTGAGAAGATCGGAATGAAGAAAAAGGTTACCTACGATCCAAACAGCGGAAAACCATTCCTTCATCCGGGAAGACAGGCTAACATGATCTATGAGGGTAAGGTAGTTGGATACTTAGGTGAGGTTCATCCGGCTGTTGCAGATAATTACTCTATCGGAGAAAAGGCATATATCGCAGTGATCGACATTCTGGATGTTCTGGAATTTGCTGGTTTCAACCACAAATATACAGGAATTGCCAAATATCCGGCTGTAACTCGTGACCTGAGCCTTGTAGTTCCCCATGCAGTTCTCGCAGGACAGATCGAGGAGATTTTTGATCAGAGAGGCGGAAATATTCTTGAGAGTTATCAGCTGTTCGATATCTACGAGGGCGCACAGATTGAGAAAGGTTTCAAATCCATGGCTTATTCTCTGGTATTCCGTGCCCATGACAAGACTCTTGGTGAAAACGAGATCTCCGCAGCAATGAAAAAGATCATGAATGGTCTTAACGGACTTGGAATCGAGCTGAGAAGCTGATGCTGATCTACATTGTAAGACATGGCCTGACTGAGTGGAATAAATTAAAAAAGCTTCAGGGTGCAGCGGATGTACCTCTTGCGAAGGAAGGGATCCTTCTTGCAGAAAAAACCGGAGAAGCTCTCCGTAATGTGAAGTTTGATATCTGTTTTACAAGTCCGCTCTCAAGGGCAAAACAGACAGCAGAATATGTTCTGGGGAAACGTGATGTTCCGATCATACCGGATAAGCGGATCCAGGAGATCGATTTTGGTGTGTTGGAGGGTGATCAGGTAAGAGATGCAGATGGCAATTATATCGATCCGCAGATCGAGACTTTTTTCCGTGATCCGGTAAATTTTAAACGACCGGAAAAGGGCGAGGATATTTTTGATGTAATCGCCAGGACAAAGGATTTCTGGGATGAAATAACATCAGATCCGACTCTTGCGGATAAAACAATTCTTGTTGCCTCTCATGGATGTGCAGTCCGTGCTCTTCTTCAGAATGTAGATCCTGATCCGGAGAATTTCTGGAGAGGCTCCGTGCCGCCAAACTGCTGTGTTAATCTTGTGGAAGTAAAGAATGGAAAGACAACGCTTCTGGAAGAAGATAGAGTTTATGCATAGAAAATAATGAGAAACGCAGAATAACTGTAATGGCTGTTCTGCGTTTCTTTTTTTTGCCTGTTTTTATTGGTGGAATTTCACAGGTTATGATTGACTAATTGAGATAAAATGAGATAAAATATATAAAAGTAATGAATGATTCAGAAAAATAAAAGTTAAACTTTGCTAATTATATAAAGATGCAGAATTGTGTTGGAATTATATGAAATCATTTAACCAAGTGCGGATTGCGAATATCCGCCTACGGATAGAGGATAATTACTGATAGTGATGTGATATATGGAATGGGGTGAGTATATGCAGTCATTAAATGAGACAAAAGCAGGGGAAAGCTACACGATCAAGTGGATGACCGGAATGCCGGAGACTATGGAACAGATCAGGCAATATGATGTCAGTGAAGGAAAGACCGTACAGATCATAAGCAGGATACTTGGCGGAGTGATCGTAGGTGTTTGCGGACGCAGGATCCTGATCAGCGATGATGCAGCCTGCCGTATAAAAGTATAAATAGAAAAAAGACGAAAGGACAATTCTTTTGGCGAAGGAATTGTCCTTTCTGGTTGTTTTAGGGAAGATGTTATGATAGTATGGGAACAAAAGAGTAACTTTTTTCAAAAATAAAGACAGGGGAGGCATATTATGGGAAAAAAGTTTATGAATACAGTGCTGTTTCTGGCAGTAACAGTGGCCGCGGCAACCCTGACTGCTTATGTTGGAAAAGGCTCCGGGAATGTGCTGCTTTATAATTTTACATTTCTGGGACTTATGCTGATCATATACGCAGTGGGGCTTTTTGCAGGTTTATATCGGATGGATAACCTGTCAAGAGCACTGAAGCATGGCTCTGGTGAGATCACAGAAGTGTTTCAGCTTCCGGGAAGAGCCAGAAAAGAAGAGATTGGGCAGCTGCGAGGGATTTTCGGTGACCGCTATCTCGACAAAAAGATGGATGATTTTGTTGACAGCATCAGCAGAACGGAAGAAGGGATCGCTGAAGTAGAGGATTTTGTGAATATTGAGGATGTAGATGTACATATCCACAAGAGACTCCTTGAGATGGCTCCGGACATTTTTACAAGCCTTGGTATCCTTGGAACATTTATCGGTCTTGTGTGGGGACTTAAGAATTTCCAGCCCACAGATTATGAAGTGATGACAAGCTCGGTATCCGCTCTTGTAGATGGCATCAAAGTTGCGTTTCTGACTTCCATTTATGGAGTTGCACTTTCTGTTGTGTACACATTTGGGATGAAAAGCGGATATTCTGCGATGTCCCAGGCAATGCAGGATTTTCTGGATCGTTTTCACGCACTGGTGCTCCCTACTGCGGAGAATGAGTCCTGGAATCTCCTTGTTTCCAGCCAGAAGACACAGACAGAAGCCATGAAACAGATGGCGGAACAGTTTTCTGTGCAGATGGCAGATAGCTTTGAGAAAGTGATCACACCTACTTTTCAGAAGATGAATGATTCTCTGGACGTTCTTACCGCATCTGTGACAAAAGGGCAGCAGGATGCGATCCGGGAGATCCTGGATACGTTTTTAAGCGAGATGCATGGTTCCTTTCAGATGCAGTTTGAAGATTTTAATGATGCTCTGGCAGAACTTAAGAAGGTGCAGAAGGAGAATACAGAATATACATCAGAATTGTACAAGACCATGAGCAGTCAGCTGAGTGAAACTTTTACGAAGCAGGAACGTGCCATGAAGGATGCCATTAAGGAAATCGATGAGATGCAGAGCAGTTATATGAAGACTGCAGACCGTATTATCCGGGATAATCAGATGATCCAGCAGCTGCAGAAACAGGATTACGAAAAGTTTGCCCGGCATATGCATGAAAATGAAAAAGAATCCGCAGATCTCTGGAAAAACTGCAATGCATCTATGCGCCAGTATGTGGACAGTGCTGCAGAAGGGATGAAAGCAGTTGCGGAGTCCAATAGGATCAGCGAGGAGCTTCTTCGTGAAGATAAGAAGATGATCGAAGATTTTGAAGCCAGAGTGAAAGAATTTACCGAGAGCCAGAAGATGGTCAATAGTGTTCTGGATGAGGTACGCAGGCTTCTTTCTGAGATCAAGACGGCAAAAAATAACCGTGATATCCATCTGATCGCCGGACAGCCCTGGGGCTATGGAAGCAATGCCGGTATCCAGGAACTTAAGGATAAGCTGACGGGGCTGGAGGATCTTCTGGAAGGACAGGGTGCAAGACAGGAAGCGCTGCTGGATGAGATCGAGCGCAGTATCCGTGAGGCAACGAAGGCAGCACAGAAAAGCCGTTTTGGTTTATTTAAATAAGAGAGGAATTGTCAATGCGCAAAAAAAGAAAGCCGGAGGAGCATGGGTTTAATGTCTGGCGTTCTTATTCGGATATGATGGCAGGAGTTTTGCTGCTTTTTGTTCTGATCATGTGTGTGACACTTTTTCAGGCACAGAAGAGCTATCAGGACAGTCTGAAGGAACGGGATGAAAAAATCGCTCTTCAGGAAAAATATACAGAAGAGCTTCTGGAAAAACAGAATGCGCTGGATGAGCAGGCGGGAACATTAAAGAGCCAGGATGAGCAGATCAAGTCCAAGGACAGGCAGATCAAATCTCAGGATGAAGAACTGTCTTCTCTGGCGGAGAAGCTTGCCAAACAGCAGGAAACGCTTGAGGCGCAGCAGAAAAAGCTGGCCTCTCAGAAAAAGAAGCTTTCCAGCCAACAGGATACACTGAAAGAGCAGCAGTCTGCGCTGGATGAAAAAACAGAGCTTCTGGAAGAGCAACAGGAGAAGATCGACAAGATCATCGGCGTGAAAGCTGAGGTTGTGGAAGCTTTGCAGAAGGAATTTGAAAAAAAGAACCTCAATGTGGATATTGATCCACAGACAGGTGCGCTGACGCTGAATGCCAATGTTATGTTTGATTATGATCAGGCAGAGCTTACCGATTCCGGTAAGATGACATTGTCTATGGTGCTGCCGACATATTGTAAGGTGTTGCTGGATGATTCCTATAAGAAATATCTTGGCGAGATCATTATTGATGGTTATACGGATACAGACGGAGATTACAGTTATAACCTGGAGCTGTCACAGAAGAGGTCTCTGGCGGTAGCGCAGTATCTTTTGGATATTAAGAGTGATTTTCTGAAAGATTCACAGGTTCAGGAACTGAAGGATTGTCTGACAGTGAATGGGCATTCCATGTCAGATCCGGTTCTGGATGCAGAAGGAAATGTAGATAAGGATGCGTCCAGACGTGTAGAGGTAAAATTCCGTTTGAAGGATGAAGAGATGATCCAGGAACTGAATAAGATCATGCAGGGAGATTCTGCAGAGTCCGACAGTACTGCTCAGAAAAAAGAAAAGAATCAGAAAGAAAATCAGGATAATAAGCAGTAATAAAATATGGCTGTTTTATATTTTATTAGGGAGGATTGGGTATGAAAAGAAAACTGGCATTGATGCTGACAATGACGCTTCTGGCTGGCAGCCTGGATTCGGGAATGCTGGTCAGTGCAGCTGATTTTTCAGCAGAAGAGAGTGTGGAACAGGCAGTGGAAGAGGAACTGCAGCCAACTGAGGAAAACGGTGCTGAGGAATTGACGGATGCAGAGGAGGAGCTGCCATCCGATGAGACAAATGTTTCTGAGGCAGAACTGGTTGATGATCCCGGAGAAGACGGATCAGAAATGACAGAGTCCGGTGTGGATGAGGCGGACATTTCTACGGAACTGGAAAAAGAACCGGAAACAGATCCGGAATTGGAAGAGGAGCCGGAAAGTCTGGCAGAAGATCCTGGATCTGCGGAAGTGGAAGAAGCTCAGCTTGAGGATGGCAGTGAAGATGCATTATCTGGAGGTGCGGATAATGCAGGATTTGAATGGAACGGACTGCGATGTATTTCTAACGAAAAAGGTGAGGTTACGATCAAAGCGGTCATTAACGATGACCATTATGATAAGAATAACAATAAGATAAAAAGTGACAGATGCGCTTATGTGAATGGAAACATTCCATCTTCGATCAATGGCAAGCCGGTTGTCCGAATCGATACCGGAGCATTTTCAGACTGTATTAATATGACAAGTCTGAATATTCCGGATTCTGTAAAAGAGATCGGACGAGGAGCTTTTTCCGGTTGTACATCCCTTTCTTCCATCCGCATTCCTGATAATGGGGTGGTGGTAGAAGCAGGTGCATTCGAGCGATGTACAAGTCTTACCTGTATCCATATCCCTGCATCGATGGTCACACAGGGTTATGTGGGTGAGAGTCCGGCGTATCCGGGAATTTTTGCGGGAGATGCAGGTCTGACGACGGTCACCTTTGGAAAAGGGATCACAAAGATTGCCAAAGGCTTGTTTTTGCAGTGTTCCGGTGTGAGAAAGATCGTTGTTCCGGATACTGTAAAAAATATCGAGGCATATGCGTTTCGGAGTTGTTCTGCACTTACGGAAGTGATTCTTCCGGAAGGCCTGGAAAATATTTATAATGGAGCGTTTTCCTACAGTAAGAGTTTGACTTCCGTGAAGCTTCCATCTACGCTGAAATTTCTGGATGTAGGAGCTTTCGGAGATTGTACAGGTCTTACGACGATCAACATCCCACCAAAAATGAAGACCCATGATACCACAGCGGCGAACCGGCAGTGGCCAGGTCCCTTTTATGGCTGTAAAAATCTGAAAAATGTGACTTTGGACAACGGAATGGAGGAAGTTCCAAGAGGGATTTTTTATGCACCCTCCGGTGATATAGGGCTGGAGGAAATTGTGATTCCGGATAGTGTGAAATGGATCGGGTACAGTGCGTTTTTTGGCTGTAAAAATCTCAAAAAGGTGACTCTTTCCAAAAAGCTGGAGGGTATTGATTCAGAAGCTTTTCAGAACTGCAAAAATATGAAATTATCAGAACGCGACCTTCCGAAAACGCTGAAAACGATCCGTGATAATGTTTTTGCTAACTGTACAAGCCTGGAAAATGTTGTACTTCCAGATTCCCTGGAGTATCTTGGAATAAGTGTGTTCTATAACTGCCAGAGTCTGACAGAAGTAAATATTCCGGCTGGTGTGGAGACAAATGGAGCTACAGGAAATTACTATGATATGGGCGGCCCTTTTGCAGATTGCGTGAATCTGAAAAAGGTAACCTTTGGAAAAGGAATCAAGAAAATTGCACAGGGACTGTTTTACCGATGTACGGGAATCGAATCCATAGAGATTCCTTCAACGGTTACAGATGTTGATTATATTGCATTCGGAAGATGTATAAATCTGCAGAAAGTTGTGATCAACAGCGGACTTAAAGTTTTGTGGAAACAGGCGTTTTACAAGTGTGAGAAGCTGGAAAACCTTGCATTACCTTCCTCTGTGGAGAAAATCAATGAGTATGTTTTTGAGGATTGTAAATCACTGAAATGGGTTATGATTCCGCCAAGTGTAAAATCAATGGCATGGTATAATGATATTACATATTTGGATGAAGATAAGATTTTTGTTAATGTTTCATCCGACTTTGCAATAAAAGGTTCTACAGGTTCTTTTGCGGAAGCTTACGCGAAAAAATTCTCCATACCGTTCGTTTCAGTGGGAGTCACAGAGAAAACAACCTTTAAGATCACATTTGATAAAAATGCGAAGGATGCGAAGCTTGCGTCAAAGTATAAGAAAAAGACGGTTACAAATAAATGTGCGTACGGAAAACTTCCGACGCCGTCCAGAAAGAATTATTATTTTCTGGGGTGGTATACAACACCGAAGGAAGGCGGAAAAAGGGTTACTGCAGGTACAAAGGTCAATTTGAAACGCGATCAGAAGCTTTATGCTCACTGGGCAAAGGCGGATTTGACGAAGGCAAAGATTTCTGTAGGAAACTGTACCTGGAATGGGAAACCGAAAACACCGAAGGTTACAGTGAAGTTCTATGGACAGACTTTAAAAGAGAAAACGCATTATACGGTTTCTTATCCTTCCAAAAAGAATATAGAACCTGGTAAAGTGATCGTCACGATCAAGGGTAAGGGCGTTTTTGCAAAATCCAAAAGTAAAAAGGCAAGCTTTAATATTGTAAAGGCAAAACAGACAATCAAGACAAAGAATGTCATTTTTAATGTGACAGAGACTGGAAAAACAAAGAATTTAAGTGTTTCTGCAAGGGAAAATCCAAAGATTAGTCTGTCCAGTGATTTTTCAGGAATTACAATAGTTAAAGGGAAAAAGCAGGTAACGTTGAAAAAACCAGGCGTTGCAACTATTACAGTACGAGCAGCGGAAACAAAACATTATAAAGCAGCATCTCAAAAAATGAAGGTTGTTTTGCAGGGGCGTCAGAATATTAAGCTTGTTTCCAAGGCTTTAAAGAATGATGGAAAGAACAGTTATACGATATCCAGTGATAACTTCAATCAGCCGATCAAGATATCAGTTCTCGGAGGAGCAAAATATTCCTGCGCAGTATCAAATTCCGGAAAAACAGCGGCGTGGTATGAAAGCGGCAAAGGTCTGATGGTGAGAGGCCAGGGCAAAGTTGTTGTGACGGTTACTACGAAGACAAGTGCAGATCAGGTATACCTGGCTTCCAAGAGAGTATTTACGATCAATCTGACAGGAAAAGCCCAGAATAGTGATTGGGTATTTAAACAGGATAGTGATGGAAAAGTGATCCTGATGAAATATACCGGAAAGGCTGTGAATGTTACAGTTCCTACGACGATCACGATCGGAATGAAAATGGTTCGGGTAAAAGGACTTGGGGACAGTGTTTTTGAAGGACAGAAGATCCAGAAGGTTGTGATCGCAGAAGAGGGTGTTCTTACTATTGGTAAAAAGGCGTTTAAGAATTGTACTGCACTGAAATCGGTTTCTCTTAACCGTAAGACCGTATCTATTGGTGCGGAGGCTTTTTCCGGCTGTAAATCGTTGACTTCTATTGATCTGCCGGATGGTCTGAAAGAGATTTCCGCAAGTCTGATGAAGGGGTGTAGCTCGCTTTCAGGTTCTGTCTATATTTCGAAAAATGCCAAGAAGATCGGTAGCAGTGCATTTGATGGCTGTGCTAAGATCCGTACGGTAATGGTGTATTCCAATGTGACCAGTGTTGAGGCAAATGCATTCAGAGGCTGCAATAATATTAATAAGGTTTATTATGCGGGGCCGAAATATAAATGGGCTCAGATTAAAATCGCAGGTGGCAATGAGAAGCTGACAGCGAATGTGGTCTTTAATGCAGGTGGTGGTGTTGATTCCAGCGTGGATACGAAGCTTTCAACGGATGATCTTTTCAGAAAGTATCCGGAGTTTCTGAACAATGCCGGTTTTGACAAGGTTACAGGTGATCTTCAGGGTGAGATGTTTGATGCGTTAAGTGCGGATACCAGTGCTACTTCGGGCTTTGGCACTTCAACATATTGGGCTACGGTTAAATCCAATATGCTGAACGGATTTGCGTATTCGATGTGTAATCTGTTTAATAAGGCGTATGGGACGGATTTTTCAGATGATAAACTGAAACAGAGTCTGGCTATGGAGCTTATTGTGGAAACTGCGGAGAGTTCTATGCTGACGTATGGTAACGATACTTTGGCAGAGGCTTATGATATCATTCATAATACAAAGGATCTTTCGGATCATTTCTTTGAAAATGGTGACACGAAATATCAGCTGGCTATGAAGCTGGAGGGTGTGACGCAGTATAGCAGAACTGAGCTTAATGATATGCTTGATTGGTTTTACAAGAAAAACGATAAAGGGGTTTCCAGGTGGGATACCATTGATAAAACTTTTAACAGTGCAGATGCTATTATGAGTGCTGGAGATTATCTGATGAATTTTCTGACGTTGGTTACGGTTGGAAGGGATTGCCTTGACAGACTGAGTTATCGGCTGCAGGCGGATTCTTCTTTGAAGAGGGGAATCGATCTTTTGAAGCAGTATTATGACCAGCCGCTGAAAACTCTGATGGTGGATTATGCGTCAGACAGGTGTATGAAGAAAGTGAAGAAGATGATGATGAAGTCATTGACGAAGGTTCTGGATACAGTATGGACTCATAAGGGGTATACTGGCAGCTGTTATGTTGAGCTCGCGGAGATGATCTTTAAAGTTACCGGTACGATGATTCCCGGACCGACGATCGAGGGTTATAAGCAGGCATGGGTTTCGGTGTCAAATACGATGACTTTGAGAAATTCTGCTATGCAGCTTCGGAATGAGATCATTCAGGCGAAGAATAATGGTGGAGCTTCGAATCAGCAGATCGGGGATTATCAGCTACTGATGAGGACTTATCTGACTTGCCTGAAGAAGTCCGGGGGATATGTGGCGTCAGTTGTGAGGAATCCGTATGTTATGCAGGGGCATTTGGCTCGTTATGATAGTGCGTTGAATTATGAAGCTTATATTTCGGGATGTAAGTCTAATGCAGTGTATGGGAAGTGATTGAGGTTTAACTGGATCAATTAAGTCCTTTGCGGGGCTGCGAAAAGCGATAAGCTGTGGAGCAGTTATTCGGTTATGAGCAAGTAGCGAAGTGGATTGTGGATATCCGCTTGACATTTGTTCTTTTTGCTCTGGTGTCTGGCAGTGTTGTATTTGCTGGGCACCGGGGCTTTTTTGTTGGAGGTATAGAGGGACGCCAGAGGAAGGTGGCATCGGTCCGGGCAGGGACTCCGTCGGGGGATACTACTAGGGCTCCGTGAGACGGCTAAAAGCATTGC
>NZ_JBQHWA010000038.1:0-26894 GCF_052064225.1 Blautia massiliensis (ex Liu et al. 2021)
ATTATATTATTTCAATGTGCAGATATGCACAATCCTGCGCTTTCATCTCGGTAATTGAATTGCCGAGGATTCCCGCTTATTGTCCTAAAAAAACACGGATTTTACCTCGCTATTTTTACAAATAGAATAGCAAATGGTAAAACCCGGTTTTCTTACTGTTTCAATATGATTTCAGACAGAAGCGTTCTGAAAAGGTTGTTTACTATCAGGTCAGAGTCTCCGTGATCGCTGCATATGCGATCATTGGTCCGTCTTTCACTCCGCATATCACAGTTGCCGGCATTGCTATGCCGTATCCTGTGATCTTAATTTTCCCCTGTGCCTTCTCTCCTTTTTCAATCACCCAGTCATCAATTTTGATCATTGGTTGTTTCCCTTTTCCTTTTTTATATTTCCGCACTTTTGACGATAAGTATATCATGCCTAACCGAAATTGTACATATTCTTTTAAGATTCCGGGAAAACAGAAAAAAGCTTTCGTAACCGTTCATTCTGATCCGACGTACAAAAGCTTTTTTTCTGAATGATATATAATTTATCTTTTTACCAATTCTTTGGTGATTTCTTCCCAGCTGACTCCTTTTTCCACCATGAGTACCATCATATGATAAAGAAAATCTGAAATTTCGTATTTAATCTCTTCTTTATCCGGATTTTTGGCTGCAATGACGATCTCTGTGCATTCTTCACCGACTTTTTTCAAAATCTTGTCGATTCCCTTATCAAAAAGATAATTGGTATAGGAACCTTCCTTTGGATGTTCTTTTCGGTCAGTGATCACATCATACACATGCTGGAACACGTGAAGAGGATTGATATCATCGTACTCCTTTTTCATCAGCGGTTTGAAGAAACAGGTACGGTTTCCTGTATGGCAGGCTGCGCCCACCTGCTCCACTTTGGCAAGGATCGTATCATTATCACAGTCAATGGTAAGAGACTTTACATACTGTACGTGTCCGGATGTCAGACCTTTGGTCCAGAGCTCATTCCGGCTGCGACTCCAGTATGTCATTTTTCCAAGCTTCAATGTTGTGTTAAAAGCAAGCTCATTCATATAGGCCAGCATCAGTACTTCATCCGTCCGGTAATCCTGGACAATAACCGGAACCATTCCGTCACTGTTTAATTTAAAGTCCGACCATGCAATATTACTTTTATATGTGTTTACCGGAATTCCGGCTTCTTCGCAGGTTTCCTTAAATGTATGCAGATCATTTTCAAGACTGCTTACATAAGCACCGCAAAGTCCGGACACAGCTGGTTCTCCTAAAAGCTCCAGAACGTTCTCAGATCTGTTTTCATCGGTATGAAGAACAATGGAAATCTGAGAAATCTCTGCAATTTCATTTTCGACAGTGTCCAAAGCCAGAACAGTGTCTGCATATGTTTCGATCAGATCCTGATTTTCTGTGAATTCTCTCAGATCAGAGATGCTGATCATCATACGCTCTTTTCCAAAGCGCCGGGATACTTCTTCCAGAAGCTTGATATTATTCTCTTTCGAAAAATTCAGTACAACTTTGGCACATCCCGCATAGATCAGCTTTTTTACATCTTCCATACGTTTGATATTTCCCGCTGCGATCACCGGGATCTCAGATACCTGACAGATATCACGGATTTTTCCGATCGCACGGTCATGCTCTGCATCTGCGGAAGAAAAGTCAAATACCAGAAGCTCATCTGCCCCATTGTCACCGTAAAATTTTGCAAGTGTTTCTACATTTCCGTCTCCGAAAAGATTTCTCTGTCCAAATCCGGTTACCGCCTTTTCTGAATGAAGATAAAGGCATGGGATCAACTGTTTGTTCATAAGTGGTCTCCTTCTGTATCAGAGGCTTCCCTTGGTAGAAAGCACGTCTGTGATCCGGGAATCGTACTGTGTTGCTGCATCAAGGGCTTTCGCAAAGCTTTTAAACATGGCCTCTGCCACATGATGGCTGTTTCCTCCGGAAAGAACCTTGATGTGAAGATTCATTGCTGCGGAATAGGATACTGCATAAAAGAATTCCTTTACCATCTCTGTAGCCATATCTCCTATTTTTTCCGTAGAAAACTCTGCATCCCATCCAAGATAAGGTCTTCCGGAAAGATCTACTGCGCAGAGTACAAGCACTTCATCCATAGGAAGGATACAGCTGCCGTAACGTTTGATCCCTTTTTTGTCGCCAACTGCCTCACGGATAGCGTTTCCAAGGACGATCCCTGTATCTTCAATGGTGTGATGATCATCTACATTCAGATCACCGTGGACTCTCAGTGTAAGATCATACAGTCCATGGCGCGTAAAACCGTCCAACATATGGTCAAAAAAGCCAATGCCTGTATCAATATCAGAACTTCCTGTTCCATCAATATTCAGCTGCAGACGTATCTGCGTTTCTTTTGTGTTTCTTTCGATCAGTGCTTCTCTCGCCATTATTCGTTCTCCTTGTCCTCTTCCTCAAAACGGACTGCAATGGAATTTGCGTGTGCAGTCAGCTGTTCCGATGTGGCAAACTGGATAATGTCCTTGTGGATCTTTCGGAGTGCTTCCCTGGAATAATATACAATACTGGATTTTTTGATAAAATCATCTACAGAAAGTGCGGAGAAAAATTTGGCAGTTCCATTGGTAGGAAGTACATGGTTTGGTCCTGCGAAATAATCTCCAAGGGGTTCAGAGCTGTGCTCTCCGATAAAGATCGCACCTGCATTTCGTACCTTCATCATATCTTCAAAAGGATTCTTTGTGACGATCTCCATATGTTCAGAAGCAATTTCATTGGCAGCCTCAATGGCCTCGTCCATATCTTCTGCGATCAGGATATAACCAAAGTTCTCCAGGGATTTCTCAATAATGGCTTTTCTGGAAAGTACCTCAACAAAACCTTTGACTTCTTTATCTACCTGATCTGCAAATTCCTCATTTGTTGTGATCAGGATCGCAGATGCCATCTCATCATGTTCTGCCTGAGAAAGAAGATCTGCTGCAATATAACGAGGATTTGCAGTCTCATCTGCAAGAACGAGGATCTCGCTTGGACCGGCAATAGAATCAATGCTTACGTATCCATAAACTGCCTTTTTTGCAAGCGCAACAAAAATATTTCCGGGTCCCACGATCTTGTCAACCTTTGGAATACTCTCGGTTCCATATGCAAGTGCTCCGATGGCCTGTGCACCACCCACTTTATAGATTTCATCTGCTCCGGCTTCGTTGGCAGCAACAAGTGTGCTTGGATTTACTTTTCCGTCTTTTCCAGGAGGTGTTGTCATTACAATACGGTCAACACCGGCAACTTTTGCAGGAACGATATTCATAAGCACGGAAGACGGATATACAGCCTTTCCGCCGGGAACGTAAACACCTACACAGTTCAGAGCGGTTACCTTCTGACCAAGCATGGTTCCGTCTGTTGTGCTTGTGAACCAGCTGTTCTGAAGCTGCTTTTCGTGATAGCTGCGGATATTCACCAATGCTTTTTTGATCACATCGATCAGGGAAGGATCTACCAGCTTGTATGCTTCCTCAATCTCCTCAGGGGTTACACGGATCGTATCCTTTGTCACTTCGACTTTATCAAATTCTCTGGTAAATGCAAATAACGCGGTATCTCCCTCTGCTTTTACTTTGGCAAGGATATTTGCTACTGCATCCTCGTATTTTCCATAATTATTAGGGCTTCTTTTTAAGAGAGTTTCCAGAATATCTTTTGTAGATTCTTTGGTGAGTTTTACCTTACGCATAATAAATTCTGCCTTCTTTCTGTATTTTGGAGGTTCATCTGTTGTTCAGTTTATTTGATCACACCTCGAAGTTCCGTGATCAGTTTGCGGATCCGTTCATCTTCCATTTTCATGCTGACCTGATTGACTACCATACGTGCAGACAGCGGGCAGACTTCTTCCAGCACCTTCAGGCCATTCTCGCGAAGGGTGCTTCCGGTTTCCACGATATCCACGATAACCTCGGAAAGTCCTACGATCGGTGCAAGCTCGATGGAACCGTTCAGCTTAATGATCTCCACAGTCTGATGCTTTTTGTTATAGAAGTAATCCTTTGCAATATTTGGATATTTTGTAGCTACACGGATCAGCTGATTGTTATTCAGGACTTCTCTGGCGCTTTCAGGGCCGCATACGCACATGCGGCATACTCCAAATCCAAGATCCATAACCTCATATAGCTTTCTTCCTTCTTCCAGAATGGTATCCTTACCTACGATACCGATATCTGCTGCACCATACTCTACATAAGTCGGCACATCCGGACCTTTTGCAAGGAAAAACTTCAGCTTCAGTTCCTCATTGGTAAAGATCAGCTTTCGGGAATCCTTGTCACGCATCTCCTCACATGTAATACCGATCTTCTCAAACATATCCAGTGTTTTGCTGGCCAGCCGCCCTTTTGTGAGGGCAAATGTAAGATATCTCATCAGTCCTGCTCCTCCTTTGCCGGGCACAATGCCACTTTTTTACCTTTATTTCGAAGCTCCATTGCTTCCTGGATCGCTTTTTTCAGATTTCCCGGATCATAAGTGATCACAATGGTTTTATCGCCAGCCGAAACAGTCAGTTTCTGTCTGGAAAGCGCGAGCATCAGGTTATCAACCACAATGGCAAATCCAATGGAAGAAGCCGGTTTTCCGAAATGCTTCATCAATTCGTTGTAGCGTCCGCCCTTGATCAGGGGTTCACCGGTTCCATATGTATAGGCCTGGAAAATGATCCCTGTATAATAACGGAACTTACTGAGCATTCCAAAATCAAAAGCAATGTATTTCTCACAGCCGTATACTTTCAGGATCTCATAAATTTCTTCCAGTCGTTTTACTGCAGAAAGTGCTTCCGGATTGGAGGTGAGTTTTTTTGCTTTTTCCAGCACTTCTGCTGAACCGAACATCTGAGGCAGTTCAGTAAAAGCCTTGGAAAGGTTATCGCCTAAATTCTGTCCCTTAAGAAGTTCTTCCACACCAAAATAATTCTTCTGAGAGATCAGCTCACGAAGATGCTCTTCTATCTCCGGCTCCAGATCTGCCTCTGCAAGCAGGGATTTATAATAATCTACCTGGCCTACGCTAACCTGGAATTCGGTAAGTCCTGCTGCCTTCAGACACTCCACGGTCATAGCAAGGATCTCAGCATCTGCTGCTGCAGAATCATCTCCCATATGCTCAACACCCATCTGAGTATTTTCCTTCATCTGACCTCTGTAACTGGAATTGTTGATAAATGTATTTCCGGTATAACAAAGTCTTACAGGTCCTTTTTCCGGATCAAAATAAGTTGCACATGCTCTGGAAACAGACGGTGTAAAGTCAGGTCTGAGAACAAGTGTGTTTCCCTCTCTGTCAAAAAATTTATATAAATCCTTGGATGGGATCGTTCCTACTTCATTGCTGAACACTTCAAAATACTCAAATCCCGGTGTTTCTATATCTTCATATCCATATCTTGAAAACACCTGGTGGAGCTCCCTCTGGAGCCGTTTTTTGCGGCTGCATTCCTCTCCATAAATGTCCCGCACACCTTCAGGTGTATGAAAAATACGCTGCATGTTCATTTCCTCCGTAACACGTTTTGAGATTTTCTGTGTTTCACTTTAATTCACTACCATGCTACCACAGAAAAACTTAAATTTGATTATATAGGAAACCTTTCCAAAAGTCAATCCCGTAATTGCAGATCTTTCTGGATCCCTTCCAGATAAGGAACCAGAAATCCATTTTTTCCGGAAAGATAAAATTCCTCGTCCAGCTCTTCACGACGAAAACTTTTTCGCCCGCCATCTTCCATCCTTTTCCAGAATTCCTTCAGCTTACGAAGGGTAAGATAATAAAAAACATTATCTGCGCTGAAATAGATCAGAAAAAAAGCAATCCCCTTCTGCTTTTCAAACTCATCCATAAATGCTACCTGATGAGGATGAATGTTCGCAAGGGGAAAAGTTTTTACACAGCATTCTTTTGCATCGAAGCAGACAGGGATTCCCTGTACTGCTCCGATATAATCTACGGTACTTTTCTGTTCAAAATATGCCAGCGTGATATGCCGGGAGGTTTTATCCATTTTAACCGGAGTGATAGGTGTCGGAATTTTCTGGATGAGGGCCAGTCCCTTTTCCCTGTACTGCTCATTGGTACGATTGATAAGTTCCTCCAGAGTAGAACCACGAAGTCCTCTGCTGTTCCATGTTGCCATAAAGTCTGCCCTTTAATTTAGAAGTTTGATGGATGGGAAATAACGGATCTCCGCTTTTCCGACGATCTGATCAAACTGTACATATGTATTCTGCCAGTATCGGGAATCCTTGGAATTGTTACGGTTGTCTCCCATCATAAAGTAACAGTTTTCCGGTACTTCGTATGGTCCGAAGCTTCCAAGAGGAGTTTCCGGCACAAAGGAATCATCCAGAGGTGTCTCCGAATCATTGATATAAACTTTACCATCTTTGATCTCTACTTTATCTCCTGGAAGACCGATGATACGTTTGATGAACAGCTGGGACTCATCATCCGGATATTTGAAGATCACAATGTCAAAGCGTTCCGGATCTTTCCATTTTTTTGAGATCTCGTGACCAAATACATCCATATTCAGGCCATAGGCCAGACGATAGCCAAAGATACGATCTCCGGTCATAATGGTATTTTCCATAGATTCTGACGGGATCTTTGCATTGATCAGTACTACATTGTTGATAACCAGGACTACAACTACCACGATGATGATCATCTTGACGTAATCCCATATTTCATTCCAGATTTTCATAATAACTCTCCTCCAACTTTTCCTCTTTTAGTATTCTGAGAAAGATTTCCGGAAGCGGTGCCGTAAAGACCTTCCCGGATAAATATGACAGGCTTCCTTTCATAGATGGAAACTCCATTCGAAAAGAATGAAGCAGCTGTCCTTTCAGTTTTTTATCGGCTTTTCCATATTTGGGATCACCAACAATCGAATGTCCCTCCGAAGCAAGGTGAGCACGAATCTGATGTGCACGTCCTGTGATCAGTTCAACCTTAAGAAGGGTACGGGTTCCATTGGTACCCAACGGATAATACTTTGTTTCCACTGGAAGGGCATTTTCTTTCTCTTGTTTATAGATGGTTACTTTGTTGCTTTTTTTATCTTTTGCCAGATAACCTTTGATATATCTTTCTTCTTTTAAAACTCCCTCCACAAGACAGAGGTAATATTTATGAAGTTCCCTGGACTTGAACATCCCTGAAAGTTCCTGCAGACCGGAAAGGCTTTTGCCTGCCGCTATCAACCCGCTGGTATTGCGGTCAAGGCGGTTGCATACGGAAGGACGAAAGGTTCTCAGATCATTCTCTGTAAGAGAGCCATTTTTCAGAAGATAGCCAGTCAGATATTCTACCAGTGAAGGGGTTCCGTCATCAGCAGGCTGAGAAAGCATTCCTGCCGGTTTGTTGATCAACAGGATATTTTCATCCTCGTAAATGATATCCAGAGCATAATGTGCCCGTGGAGCAGAATCATTTCCGCTGAATTTTTCAAATGTTTCATCACTTAAAAACAGTTTTACATGATCTCCTGAAAACAGCTTTTCATTCCCGGTGGCTTTTTTTCCATTGAGCGTGATATTTTTTTTCCTCATCATTTTATAGAAAAAGCTCTTTGGAGCTTCACGGAGAAGCTTGGCCAGATATTTGTCAAAACGCTGTCCGGCCTCGTTTTCGTTAATGATAAATTCTTTCATTATATAATGCTCCTACAGACAGATTGCCAGGATCGTATGTTTGATCAGTTCTTCTCTGGAAAGATCCGGGTATCGTTCATCCGGTGTGAATTTAATCCCGTTTCTCAAAGATTCTTTGTGCTCATTCATGGAATCCAGACGTTCCAGATAGGGCTTCAGGTCCTTCAGGATCTTTACATCTACTTTATATCCGTTTTTACGGATGATTTTCTGTGACTGCTCTGCAAGGTAGGCGATATCTGCTTTTGGATCACTGGTATAACCCACTACTGTATTTCCGCACACGGCAACAGCGTCCAGATAACCGCTTTTCTCATAAAAAGTCATGTACATTTCATAGGACATGACCAGGTCTCCTGCATGTTTGCAGATCTCTTTATAGAGCTTTTCATCCATAGGATGACGTAACAGGATCATGATCAGGCTTACCATGGATTTACATCCTGGCAGACAGCCTACTACGGTCAGAACAGTCCAGACTGTCATTCTTGTTCCGTTGACGGCCCACGCCACAAAGAAAATGAGCAGTGGAAGAGAAAATAATCCTGCGGTGATCAGGAGTCTTCGTTTTTTTTCGCTGTTAAAATAACCGAAATCACCTTTTTTTGTTTTTCTTTTTCTGGTATCTTTCATGTGCCGAACTCCTTGTCTGTGTTTTTTTGGCTTTTTTATGAAGCTCTCTGGGACGGATCAGACATTTCGGCCCAAAGCCGACCAGATCCATACGTCCGGTCATCTTAAGTCCTTCCAGGACCAGTTCGCGATTTTCCGGATTTTTATACTGCATCAGTGCTCGCTGTATTGCTTTTTCGTGTGGATTTTTCGGCACATATACCTTTTCGCCTGTCAGCGGATGGATTCCTGTGTAATACATACAGGTAGAAAGTGTTGATGGCGTTGGATAAAAATCCTGAACCTGCTCCGGCGTAAATCCAAGATCACGGACGTATTCCGCAAGCTTCACGGCTTCCTTCATAGTACACCCGGGATGGGACGACATGAAATACGGAACGGCATATTGCTGCTTACCAGTCCGCGCATTTGCTTTTTCATATTCCTTCAGAAAGCCCTCATAAACCTCGTGCCTGGGTTTGCCCATAAACTTCAGGACTTCATCAGAAACATGCTCCGGTGCTACTCGCAGCTGACCGCTGACGTGATATTTCACAAGCTCATTAAGAAAAGTTTTATCCGGGTCTGCCATCAGGTAATCAAACCGAATGCCGGAACGGACAAAAACTTTTTTGACTTTGGGGATATTTCTGACCTTTCTGAGAAGCTGAAGATAATCCTTGTGGTCTACCGTCAGATTCTTACACGGAGAAGGAAACAGGCACTGCCGCTCCTTGCAGACTCCTTTTGTCAGCTGCTTTTTGCAGGAAGGATAACGAAAATCAGCCGTAGGGCCTCCTACATCATGGATATAGCCTTTAAAATCCGGATCCTCCGTCATCTTTTCAGCTTCTTTCAGAATGGAATCATGACTTCTTGTCTGAAGGATACGGCCCTGATGAAAGGTCAGCGCACAGAAATTACAGCTTCCAAAGCATCCTCTGTTGCTGGTCAGACTGAATTTGATCTCTTTCAGTGCCGGAATCCCGCCTTCTTTCTGGTACATGGGATGATATCGTCCTGTATAAGGCAGATCGTAAACATCGTCCATTTCCATCTGCGTCAGAGGCTGAGATGGTGGATTCTGTATCACATATCCACGGTTCCCATAAGATTCTGCCAGAGGCTTTGCTGTAAATGGATCCGTGTTTCGGTACTGAATGGCAAAGCTGTCCGCGTAAGCTTTTTTATCGGTCTGTACCTGTTCAAATGACGGAAGGACCACCGGATCGTAAACCCTGCTGATATCGTGGCTTTTAAAAACCGTCCCTGCCACATATGTGATCTCCTGGACTGGAATCCCGCTTTGCAGGGCTTCTGCGATCTCCAGGATGGAATGTTCCCCCATTCCATAAGAGATCAGATCCGCACCGGAATCGATCAGAATACTGTGCTTGACCTTATTTTCCCAATAATCGTAATGTGCCATTCTTCGAAGGCTGGCTTCGATCCCGCCAAGAATGATAGGCGTATGTTTATAGGTCTGCCGGATCAGATTGCTGTATACAACAGAAGCCCTGTCCGGTCTTAATCCCATTTTTCCTCCCGGAGAATAGGCATCTGTGCTTCGGTGCTTTTTGGAAACCGTATAATGATTCACCATGGAATCCATGTTTCCTGCTGTAACGAGAAAACCCAGGCGCGGTTCCCCGAACACCTGGATGCTCTCCTTCTTTCGCCAGTCAGGCTGAGGGATCATGCCCACACGATATCCTCTGCTTTCCAGAAGACGTCCAATGATCGCAGATCCAAAAGACGGATGATCCACATAGGCATCTCCTGTCACGTAGACAAAATCCAACTCATCCCAGCCTCTTGACTTCATATCTTCTCTTGTAACTGGTAAAAAATCCTGCATTTATAATTCCTCGTATGTATGTGTATTAGTACTGTCTGCCCTGTGTTCATATGCTGTGATGGACTGCCTGGGCACGATAACCCTCTGCAATGATATCCAGCTGCCTGTGGAAGCGTTCCAGCTGACGCAGATCCTTGGTTTTGAATACCCGCAGGAACTCATCCTGTATTTTGCTGACTTCCCGTTCACTGGAAACACGGTAGAGATTTTCAATATTATTCAGAATATCCTTTACAAGATTGGACTGCATCTGAGATGAATTCTGGGCATCCATGATCTCATTGCGCACAGAAGACATTTCATGATCCAGCGAAATGATCGCATCGGATGCTTTACTAAGACGTTCTGCTACATGAGGAGGCATATCACCTTTGTATTTATACTGAAGGGAATGTTCGATCGTTGCCCAGAAATTCATTGCCATGGTACGGATCTGTATTTCTACCTGAAGCCGTTTCGGCCCATGAATAGTCTCCACTGTATAATAAATGATCATGTGATAACTCCGGTAACCGCTCTGCTTGATATGCGTCAGATAGTTCTTTTCACTTTTGACTTCCATATCTGTTCTTTTTCGGATGATCGCAGCAACGGTATCGATATCTTCTTCAAACTGACAAATGATCCGTACTCCTGCCAGATCTTCCATTTCTGTTTCCAGCTGTTCGATCGGGATATCTTTACGCTGCATTTTCTCTAGGATACTGGAAACACTTTTTACTCTTCCACTGACTTGTTCAATGGGAGAATAACGATCATTTTCGTGATACTCTTCTATCATATGTTTAAACTTGACTGTCAGTTCTTTGACAGCCAGCTCGTAAGGGCACAAAATACTTCGCCATAACTGTATTTCCATGTTGCTCGCTCCTTATCATCTGCCGCCAGTCTCTTTTTGGTTTTGGTGACAGCGGCATACATTTTTTATTATAACATATGTTTTGAAAAAAAAGGGATTGTTTATCAATTTTTTATTAAAAAATTATAGAATTATTTTCCTTTTTGTGTGATGCATCCACAAATCTATATATATGTATAATTCTGTATTTTATGAATATTTTTTTATCAGGGCATAAAAATACCCTGGAGAAACCTTACGTCTCTCCAGGGTAAAAGTTCGAACATACTTCGAACGGAATCAGTCTTTCAGATTTTTGAGAACCTGTACAAGATAGTTCCATACTCTTTCTGTGGAAGCAATGCTGAGAACCTCCTCGGATGTATGGATATCCTTCATATCCGGTCCAAGGGATACACAGTCCAGTCCTTCCATTTTTTTATAGAAAAGCCCGCATTCAAGGCCTGCGTGGATCGCTACGACTTCAGGCTTATGTCCGTACATTTCCTCAAAAACTGCAACCATTTTATCTCGTAATGGAGATTCCTTTCTGTACTCCCATGCCGGGTATGCACCCTGTACTTCATAGTCACCACCAAGAAATTCTGTGAGATATTCAATCTTATCAGATAATGCACTGCATGCAGCGTCTACAGAGCTTCTTACACTGGAACTTGCAAAAAGCTCGTCCCTATCCAGACGGAGGATACCGATATTGCTGGAGGTTTCCACCAGGCCTTTGATGGTTCCGCTCATTTTCTGGATTCCGAATGGTACATTCTGCAGATAAAATACGATCTTTTCCTGACTTGTAGGATGAAGAACCTCTGCTGTTGCAGTACCCTTTTCTGTTATTTCAAAAGTAATGTTTTCGTCAGAACCAGTATATTCTTCACGGAGCTGCTCCTGGAGCTCTTTTGCGTAAGCTTTTACCTCAGCAACGGAATCCGTAAGAAATTCTGCGGTGCACTCTCTTGTAATGGCATTGTCTTTCTGTCCGCCTGTAAGAGAAATAAGGGCATATTCCGCTTTTTTCTTAAGTCCGTAAAGAAACCGTCCCATAAGTTTATTGGCATTCGCTCTGTTCTTGTCAATCTCGGCACCGGAATGTCCGCCCATAAGTCCACAGACTTTGACCTGTACCTTTTCTCCTTCTCCTTCTACGCGCTGGACAGGGATATGGCTGATACCGGAAAGACCGCCGGCACAGCTGATCCAGAGACTTCCCTCCGCTTCAGAATCCAGATTGATAAATCTTCTTCCCTTCAGCACGCTGCAGTCCAGACCGACTGCACCAAGAAGACCAATCTCCTCATCAACAGTGAACAGTACTTCAAGAGGAGGGTGTGGAATATCTGTACTGTCAAGAAGGGCAAGGCCATAAGCAACTGCAATACCATCATCACCGCCAAGAGTTGTTCCGTTGGCTGTGATATAACCATCTTTTACAGAGATGTTCAAACCATCCTTTGTAAAATCATGATCTACATCCGGTCGTTTTTCACATACCATGTCCATGTGGCCCTGGATGATCACTGTGGGAGAATTCTCATATCCTGGTGTGCCTGGCTTGTAGATCACTACATTATTCAGCTCATCCTGTACATATCTGAATCCATGATCCTTCGCGAATTCCACAAGGAAATCACTGATCTGTTTTGTATTTCTGGAACCATGAGGAATCTTGCAGATTTCTTCAAAATAATGAAAAACTCTCTTTGGTTCACAATTTTCTAATACTGGCATAAATTCTGCCTCCTTCTGCTTCATAAATTCATTTGTCTTTTATAATAATCATATACTGTAAAAAAAGCAAGGACCTGTTTTTATGAAACGAAAAATAATCATATTTTTCTATATCTGCCTGTTGTTTTTTCTGCTTTTTCACCCAAAAGAAGCTCTTACCGGAGTAAAAAATGGACTTGGATTGTGGTTGAATATCATGATTCCCACTCTGCTGCCATTTCTGATCCTGACAGGAGCATTATTAAAAACTGGAAATATCCGGAAGCTTCTGAAACCATCTGCTTTCTTCTGGAAAACGTTTTTCGGGCTTTCACCTGCTGGAGCCTATGTTCTGATCCTGGGTCTGTTATGCGGATATCCTATGGGAGCCAAACTGGCACATGATCTGTACATAGACCAGCAGATTTCCCGCAGAGAAGGGGAATATCTTCTTACGTTTAGCTGCAATGCAAGTCCCGCATTTATCATTTCCTATCTTTCCGGGATACTCTTGAAAAATAAGATATCAGCAGTACAGATGATCCTCACTTTTCTGGCGGCAGATCTCTTTTGTATGCTGTTTTTTCGTTTCGTTGTATATCGCGGGCATACCGTGGACTCTGTCTGCGTAAACAAGATAAAAAAAGAGACATACCAACAGGACTCCATAGGAGCCATCCTGGATGTCTCGATCATGGACGGATTTGAAACCATCACACGTCTCGGGGGCTATATTCTCCTCTTCTCACTGATACTCGCCAGTATCAGCTTTTACTGGCCATTTCATGCACAAAGCTGTATGCTGTTCACAGCACCACTGGAACTAACTACCGGGCTGAAACAGATTGCCGGCGCACCACTGCCATGGAAAAGCAGATACCTTGCTTCTATGCTCCTGACTTCTTTTGGTGGCTTTTGCGTCATGGCTCAGACAAAAAGCGTATTGGAAAACAGTTTGTCACTGATCCCCTACGCTATTTCAAAATGTCTGAACGCCAGTGCGATATTCCTGATCCTAGTTTTCTCCAATATCGTCTAACAGATCTTCGTCTTCTTTTGTTACAGAAGAACTGTCATCATCCTGGAAGGTATTGGAGATTGCCGCTGCCTGAGCAGTCTGTGGTGCAAGCTCCTGACGATTATGATTAACAACCTCAAGGCAGCTCTGCAGAGCATCAATAAATGCTTTGTATTTACCACCGGCATCTTCAAGTGTCTGATTCAGGACAGAACCGATATTAGCCATCATATCATCTGTGTATGTGATCGCACTGAGACGAATGCTGTTTGCATCCTGTGTTGCAGAATCAAGAATCTCCTGAGCCTGCTTGTTTGCAGCATTTATGGTCTCATTTGCCTGTGCATATGCTTTCTGCATGATCTCATGCTGTGTAACAAGTTCCTGAGCTTTGGCCTGAGCATCTGCGATCAGACTGTCAGCTTTAGCCTGAGCATCCTCAAGGATCGCATCCTTATTGCTGATGATCTTCTGATAACGTTTGATCTCATCCGGAGTTTTCAGACGAAGTTCACGTAAATACTCCTCAATCTCTTCTTTGTTCACTACGATCTTGGTAGTGGAAAGAGGCTGGAATTTACAGCTGTCCACATACTCTTCAATCTCCTGAATAATCTGTTCAATTCTGCTGCTCATAATACACTCTCCTTATTTCTCTGTTTCTCTTTTTTTCAATTTCTCTTCGACTGCATCCGTAATCTCACGTGGAGCGAATTTGCTCAGATCTCCTCCGAAATTAGCAACTTCTTTCATAATCGTGGAGCTTAAGTATGCATATTCCAGACTGGTTGTAAGAAAAACGGTGTCCACATCCGGTGCCAGAACACGATTAGTCTGGGCCATCTGCAGTTCATATTCAAAATCCGTGACAGCACGAAGCCCTCGAACGATCACCTGGGCATGGTTTTCCCTGGCAAAGTTCACTGACAGGCCCTCGAATGCTTTCACCTCCACATTCGGGATATCTTTTGTCGCCTTTGTTAGTATCTTAACACGTTCTTCTACAGAAAACAACGGACTTTTTGCAGAATTATGCAAAACTCCCACTATAACCCGGTCAAATGAAATGCTTGCCCGCTTAATGATGTCAAGATGGCCATAGGTTGCCGGGTCAAAGCTTCCCGGGTATACTGCTGTTATCATATGTCAGTCTCTCTTTCATTTTTTTAGGAAAACATGCTTGTTGGTTTTATATTCCTTGGAACGTACCAGATGATATCCAAGGTCCTCTACATAAGAAAAATCCGTATGTAGATCTTCCTCCACAACGATCAGCGTGTTTTCATCTGCAAGAGTGCTGTCAGCCAGATACTCAAGGACTGGTTGTTCCAGATGCTGTTCGTATGGTGCATCCATAAAAATACAGTCAAATGGTTCTCCGCCTTCCAGTGAACGCAGTGCCTGAAGCACATCCATGTTCAGCAGTTTACCACCATCCGTGAGTTTTGTAAATGAAAGATTTTCGCGGATGCAAGTACATGCTTTGGGATTTTTTTCCACAAACACGGCATACTCGGCTCCACGGCTCAGAGCTTCAATACCGATCGCTCCGCTTCCGGAAAACAGATCCAGAAACCGACAACCCGGTATTTCAGGCTGGAGAATGTTAAAAAGAGTTTCCTTAATACGGTCTGTTGTTGGTCGTGTCTCATTTCCGGGAATGGTTTTTAAGTTTAATCTACGTGCTTTTCCTGCTATGACTCTCATTTCAGATTTAATCTCCAATCCAGATCACCGCGGGCCAGTCCAAGGATCAGAAGTTCCGCAGTGGCAATATTTGTAGCAACCGGAATGTTGTACTGGTCGCAGCGTTTAACAATGCTCATGATATCCGGCTCTACCGGGTCCATCATGACAGGGTTATAAAACAGGATCACCATATCCAGATCCTGACGCTCTACCATCTCCATAAACTGCTTGTCTCCGCCTATACTTCCGGCAAGAAACTTGTGAACGTGAAGACTGGTTGCTTCCTCAATTCTTCTTCCTGTTGTTCCGGTTGCATATACTTCATGTTTGGCAAGGATATTCTTGTATGCAATACAGAAGTCTTCAATCAGAACTTTCTTACTGTTATGCGCAATAATTCCTAAATTCATAATTCACCTCTCCATTCTGCCCTTGGGTTACATTCCTTTTCTCCCCTTTATATAGGTAAAATCATACAACTCTGTAACTGATTCTAGCATAACGCCCAAAAAAGTGCAATTTAATTCATGTAAATTCATGAAAAATTAATATTTTCCCCGGCGTTGCTCCATATACTCTATTCTTCCCAGCTGTTTCCTGTAGTATAATCAATTTCAATTCCCGGCTGTATGTTATAAACAAAAACATGGAAAGATATCTTCTGGTCTTTAACGGATTCGGCTTCCATTTCCACGCCCCGGGCTACCAGTTCATCTCCCTTAAAAAACGGAGTTACACGATACATGCAGGGATTTCCTGTACTGTGCACGTAATCTGCAACCTCATTTTCAAAAGGAAGCATTCCCGTCACATTGAGATATCTGGTTCCTGTGATAAGATTTTTCCTGTTTGCATTCTCTCCAGTCAGCTGATATCCGATAAGATGGCAGCGATTATACAGATACCTGCCATCTACATTTTCATATTTTACAGTATGCCATCCTGTAGGCTTCACCATTCCGATGGCACCTCGCTCTTCGACAGGCATCAGTTCCGGTGTGACCTTGGATTCTGCATAACCACAGCGCCCCAGGGAATCTAGTTCACTATAAAATTCGTATGCAGGTCCTGCGCTTTTTTCATCAGAAAAAGAGGGTATATTTCCATTGATCTCCACATATGGACTGCCGCTGTATTCCGGAATCTGATCCAGAGAAACAGATTCTGTCTGCCCTCCTGTCTTCGTCTGGGATTGTTTCAGCAATCCTGCCACTGCATCGGAAGCAGATTCCGAAACATCTTCCCAGAGGATCTGCGCATTTTCTTCTATATATGTAAGAAATACCTGTCCGAAGATCCGGCTTTGATCTTTTACCTCTTTCAGGCTCCGCGGCGGCATCCAGCCATTACATACTGCAAGGATGACACACAGGATAATGGCTGTGAGTATTTTTCGCTTGGGCTGTTTTTTTCGTTTATATTTTCGCTTGTATGTAGGATAACGCTTCTTTTTCACGGGACCCCCTTACTTTTTTTGTCTGACAGATATTATATGTGATGCAGAGATTATTATAACCGCAACTCCCGCCAAAAAGCAACCATACATTCGGTTTTTTACCGCGGTATAATTTATGAACGGAAATATTTTTATATGTTAAATTTCCTTTAACTGCCAGTGTATTATTTTATGGTTTTCACATACTAGCAATGTAACATCAAACCAAATAACAACCAAGGAGGAAATGAATTATGCCAAGTAACACTTCTTCTAACAAAGCAGTTGTACCGGAAGCAAAGGGCGCACTTGACCGTTTCAAATATGAGGTAGCAAACGAGCTGGGTGTTCCGCTTACAGACGGATACAACGGAAACCTGACTTCCAAACAGAACGGATCCGTAGGTGGATATATGGTCAAAAAGATGATTGAGGCACAGGAACGCCAGATGTCCGGCAGCTCCCAGGGCGGCCAGCAGTACTAAATCTGTACGCGCAGGTAGTTTCATTGCTATGCTGAGTTGATCTAAGCTCATGCAAAAAAGATGCTGTCTGACAGAACTGAAAGACTGCCAGACAACATCTTTTTATTTTATATAAAAAGAGATCTTATTTCACAAACATATCCACACATTATACAGACAATAAGATCCAAAAGTCTTAAAATCCTATATTTATTTACAGCAATTATTTATTTACAGCAATTCCTGTACTTTCCGATATACAACCTCTGCAAATTTCTTATGTCCTGCTGCATTCAGATGTTCCTGATCTGCGTCACAGCAATGTACATAGGATGCTGCCGGAAGGAAACGGATATGACGTTCAGCTGCGATTTTTTCATAAACAGGCTGCAGATTTCTGGAAACGATCACAGACTCTCTGGAAAACTCCTGGTCATATCCTTCCTGCCATACTTTTTCTCCCAGGTAGATCGGAGCCATGAGAAGGACTTTCGCTTTTGGCGCATATTCCTGGACCTGATCCAGCAATCTTATGATTCCCTTTCCGATTACATCTGCGGATGCTCCGAAAACAGTTTTACAGTCATTGGTTCCCAGCATCAGCGTGATTACATCCACCTGGGCATGTGTTTCCAGAAGTGTGGGAAGAAGTGCAGTTCCTTTTCTTCCATCGCGGAGCGGATCTTCGAAAACCGTTGTTCTTCCGCACAGTCCCTCCTCGATCACACGATATTCTTCTTTATTCAGTTTTTCCTGGAGAAGACTTGTCCAGCGTACTCCCCACGGAAGTCTCTCTCTGCTCTCTCCGTCATATCCCCATGTATTGGAATCTCCAAAGCATAATATCTGTTTCATTTCACCATATCCCTATCTAATTAGTATGTTTATTTGTTAGGTGAATCATATCATGCTATTCTCATTTGGTCAAATACACAAAAAAAATAGCCTGCTATAGTTTGACTCTATAGCAGGCCATCTTACATACTCTTTTATATACTTTTTATCAGAGATTCTTTTTACAGTCCGATAAATCCTGTAACATCTCCGTTGATCACATAATGTGCACCATTATCTTCCGGTTTAATGTAGATTTTGAGGTCTTTCAGTTCAGAGGCTTTTTTGCCCATATCCTCTGTCCAGATCTTTTTGATCCTGTCAGCAACCTCTGAAGTATGTATCTCTTTGCCCCAGTACTGAACATATACTTCTGTCACTGGTTCAGCTTTTTTAGCTGCTGTCTTTCTTGTTGTTTTAGCTGCTGTTGTCTTAGCTGTCGTCCTGGTTGTTGTTTTCTTAGCTGCAGCAGTTTTTCGTGTTGTTGTCTTCTTGGCGGCTGTTTTCTTAGCCGGCTCTTCTGATTTTACAGCTGTTGTTTTCTCTTCATCAGATTTTACTTCTGCTGTTTTTTCTTCTATTGGTTTCGCAGCAGCAGGTTTTACCTCTGCTGTCTTCTCAGCTGCTTTTGTCTCTACAGAAGCTTTTGCATCGTCTGTCTTTGGTGTCTCAGCCTTAACGGCTTTCTCTTCGGATGCGGTTACTACAGATTTTGCAGGAGTCTCGCTTACTGAAGCCGTTTTTACAGTTGTCTTGGTTGCAGCTTTCTTTGTTCTAGCCATGTTTATAGCCTCCTTACAAGGGATTTGTTAATCTTTTCTCGAATTTTAGGATATCACTTTTTGTGAAAGAACGCAAGGTTAGATCCCCAGATTTTCCAGTTCTTCACTCATATACCCCTTGAGATGCTCCTTTAAAGCCTTATGCTGAGGAAGGATAAGATCAAAATCCAGTGCCAGGATCTCACCAGCTGCTTCACTTGCATTCTTCAGGATTCCCGCATCATTGTAGATATCACCGATCTTAAATTCCATCAGTCCGCTCTGGCGGATACCGAAAAGATCTCCTGGGCCCCGAAGCTTCAGATCTTCTCCGGCTATATAAAATCCATCATTGGATTCATTGAGGATCTTCAGACGTTTAGAAGTATTTTCTTCATTATTTCCCTGGATAAAAATGCAGTAAGACTGATGCTCTCCACGCCCTACACGGCCCCGAAGCTGATGAAGCTGGGCAAGCCCGAAACGTTCTGCATTTTCCACCATCATAACGGTAGCATTTGGCACATTCACTCCAACCTCCACAACTGTGGTAGATACCAGCACCTGAATCTCGCCGGAAGCAAACGCCTCCATGATCCTGTTTTTCTCTTTTGGCTTCATCTTTCCGTGAAGGATTTCTACTTTGATCTCCCCTGGAAGGATCTTCTGAAGCTTTCTGGCATAATCTGTAACATTCTCTGCCTCCAGGCCTTCGCTCTCTTCCACCATAGGACAGATCACATAAGCCTGCCTTCCCATCTGCACCTGCTTTTCAATAAAAGAATACGCCTTGGGACGGTAGGAAGTTCCTACTACGCAATTCTTGATCGGAAGTCTTTTTGCAGGAAGCTCGTCAATGATCGAAATATCCAGGTCTCCGTATAAAATGATCGCCAGTGTCCGGGGAATGGGGGTTGCGCTCATAACAAGTACATGAGGCGGATTTCCTCTGGTCGTCAGCGCTTCCCTCTGGCGAACGCCGAATCTGTGCTGCTCATCTGTGATCACAAGCCCCAGATTCTTATATTTCACTTTTTCCTGGATCAGGGCATGAGTTCCGATGATCACATTCACTTCACCGTCTGCAATCTTCTGATAGATCTCACGCTTCTGTCTGGCTGTGGTAGATCCTGTCAGAAGCACCGGATGGCAGGAAGCGATATTCTGTTCTTCCATCAGCCTCAGAAAGCCTTCGTAATGCTGATTTGCCAGAACCTCTGTCGGTACCATCAGAGCACTCTGAAATCCATTCTCTGCTGAAAGTACCATAGCTAAAAATGCGATCACGGTCTTGCCGCTACCAACATCCCCCTGTACAAGCCTGGACATCAGCTTATGACCGCTCAGATCCCGTTCGATCTCATGCCAGACATTCTTCTGGGCTCCGGTCAGGTCATAGGGAAGCCCTTCTATGATCTCCTCGGTTGTCCATACTGGTTTCATTGGAAAAGTGTTTGGAGCCTCTTCTGTTTTCTCCTTCAAGAGCTGTATTGCCAGCACAAAAAGCAGAAATTCATCGAATACCAGACGTTTCCTGGCTGTGAGAAGCTCCTGCATATTTTTCGGAAAATGGATAGTCCGGATCGCATAATTGGCATCTGCGAGCTGATAGCGTTCCCGTATCTCCTCCGGCAGATATTCCCCATGGAGAGGCCTTGTATCCAAAATCTGATGGACCAACTTCGTGATCATCTTGTTGGAAAGTCCTTTCGTCAGACCATATACAGGCTGCATACTGTGAATGATCTCCTCATAAGCTGCCGGGGTAAAAATCTCCGGATGTTCCATCTGCGGACGGCCTTTTTTTCTGATGATCTTTCCTCTGAGGATAAACACACTGCCCTTTTTGAGTGTTCCCCTCAAATAAGGCGCATTGAACCAGGCAACCGGCAATCGGCCGCTTGCATCTGCCACAGTTGTTGTCAGAACCTGGAGATTGCGTATCTGGTTAATATAAATACCTGTTGTTATAGTGGCACGGATAGAGACTGTTTTGTCCTCCTCTGCTGATGCAATCTCCACAGGCTCCTCATATATATCGTAAGTCCGCGGATAATAACGGAGAAGCTCTTCCGCAGTCGTGATCCCGATCTTCTGGAAAAGCTTCTCTGTTTTCTCACCCACGCCTTTTAATTCACGTAAAGGTGTCTTATCATTCATTTTTTGTGCTCTTTATTCTACAGAAATCAGATAGTAGTAAATTGGCTGTCCACCCTGGTTCAGCTCAACCTCGCACTCCGGATATTTCTCGGTAAGAGAATCAGAAAGTGCCTCTGCATCTTCCTCAGATACATCTTCACCATAGTAAACACTGATGATCTCAGATTCCTCGTCAACCATCTCTGCTACCATCTCCTCCGCTACCTGAAGTCGATCTCTGCCTACTGCAAGGATACCTGCATCACCGATTCCCATGATATCTCCCTCATGGATTTCCTTGTCATCAATGCGTGTATCACGGACTGCATAAGTAATCTGTCCGGTCTTCACTCTGGAAATCGCATCGGTCATGGAAGTAAGGTTCTCCTCGCCGCCCTTCTCCGGAACAAAGCTGATCATTGCGGAAATTCCCTGTGGGATTGTCTTGGTTGGTACTACAATGATCTCCTTGTCCTCAGTCAGATCTCTTGCCTGGTTAGCTGCAAGGATAATATTCTTGTTATTCGGGAAAATATAAATTGTTTTTGCATTTACTTTCTCAATAGCATTGAGCATGTCTTCGGTACTCGGATTCATAGTCTGGCCGCCTTCGATCAGATAATCTACGCCAAGCTCACGGAAAATCTGAGAAAGTCCCTCACCTACGGATACGGAAATAAATCCATGATCCTTTGGAGGTTCTTTGTTTTCTGCCTGTTCTTTTGCAAGTTTTTCCGCATCTTTGATCAGTTTTTCCTGATGTTCTTCTCTCATATTGTCAATCTTCATACGGGAAAGCTGACCATACGTGAGTGCGCGTTCAAAAGCCTGTCCCGGATGATTGGTGTGCACGTGTACCTTGACAATCTCATCATCAGCCACCAAAACAATGGAATCACCGATGGAATCCAGAAATTCACGGAAACGGTCGATCTCATCCTGTGGAAGCGGTTTTTCAAGAAGGATAATAAACTCTGTACAATATCCAAATTTGATATCTGCCTCTGCCTGAGGAGAAATCTTTGTGATCTTAGGAGCTGCTGCTTCAAACTGGGAATAATCCACTTCTTTTCCATGATATCCGTCGATGGCACCACGGAAAACTTCCAGAAGTCCCTGTCCGCCAGAATCCACAACACCTGCTTCTTTCAGGACTGGAAGCATCTCCGGTGTTCTGGCAAGAGTTTCCTCTGCATGCTGAAAGATCCCGTCGAAAAAAGCATCCAGATCTTCTGCAGCATCAGCAAGCTCTGCTGCTCTGTCTGCTGCAGCTCTGGCTACAGTAAGAATGGTTCCCTCTTTTGGTTTCATAACTGCTTTGTATGCAGTTTCAACGCCTCGCTCCATAGCTGCGGCAATGGCAGGTGCATCCAGATCTGTAAGTTTACGCACACCTCTGGTAAATCCGCGCAGAAGCTGTGACAGGATAACACCGGAATTACCTCTGGCTCCACGGAGGGAACCGGAAGAAATTGCCTTTGCCAGGGATTCCATATCCGGATCTGTAAGAGCACCTACTTCAGAAGCAGCAGACATGATGGTAAGCGTCATATTGGTTCCCGTATCTCCATCAGGTACAGGAAACACATTCAGTTCATTGATCCACTCTTTCTTCGCTTCCAGATTCTTTGCTCCGGACAGAAACATCCTGGAAAGTATTTTAGCATCTATGGTTTTGTTATTCACCACAAGTTCCTCCTCTAAAACTAATCTATTGCACGCACGCCCTCAACCATAATGTTGATCTTTTCAATCTCCATTCCTGTAAAGGCTTCGACTTTATATTTTACATTGTTGACAAGATTGTCCGCAATAGTACTGATATTCACGCCATATGCTACGATGACATGAAAATTCAGCCGGATCTTATTATCATCCGTGATCTTAACACTGATACCATGTTTCAGGCTGTCAATACGCAAAAGCTTGACCAGGCCATCCTTCATACTGATAGCTGCCATTCCGATGATACCAAAACACTCTACCGCCACACTGCCGGCATAAGTCGCAATGACATCTGTATCAATTACGATCTGACCCAATCCGGAATCTATACGTCCATTCATATGGTTACCTCCATTGTTTCATTCAGATTAAATTATATAAAACCATTATAACCTTTTTTTTATAATTACGCAATGATAGAGTTCAACTTGTTTTATCTTATAGAAAATTAAGCTCATCCACTCTATTGAAGGGGAATCCAGGATTGTGATGGAGCATGCCAACCGATACTATGAAGCCGGTTTTTCTTTTTCGTTTATCTACTTATAATCCTTTTACAAACTCAACTGCATTTTTTATATCTTCTTCATCTGGATGCCCTTTTGCAATTCCACCAACCAGTTTAAATGGACCAAATGTGTCATAACCCTTGCACCCGAATTTTCCTATTACTTTGGAACGTTTCTTGTCCAAAATCTGCTCAATGGATTTATAATTCGCACTTCCACCATAAGTACCGATCAGAAATACCTTTTTGTTGTCCGGTAGATTCTTCTCTGCAAATCCCAATAATGACTGATGAAATTTTGAAAAATAGATTCCTGATGCAAACCCAATCATATCATAACTGCTCAGATCTGCATCGGGTTGTTTTACAGCATCGATCAAATCAACCTGACACTCTTCTGCTATGCTCTTTACTAATTTTTCTGTATTTCCATGATGTACCGATGCATATATGATTGCTTTTTTCATTTGTTTTCCTTTCTGCCTGCGCCATCAATCAGGTCATAACTCATGTCCAAAAAGTCCAGTATCTTTGCTTTACTGACCGAACCATCCAGTAAAATCGTGATCCAGTGCTGCTTGTTCATATGGTATCCAGGTAAAAATCCATGAGTCTGAATAATCATATTCGTCATGTCCGGATCACACTTTACATCCATGATATCAACCGGATCTTTTCCTTCTAATCCCAGTTTTGATTTTTCGACAGTCATGATCACTGCATACCATTTTCCGTTTTTATGTCGAAGTACTGCACTGTCTGGCGATGTACTCCATAAATATTCCGGGACTGTTCCGTACTGTTTCTGCACATATTTAAAGATTTCTTCCGTCTTCACAATCTATTCAACTCCTGACGTTTCTGATATCCTGCCCATAATCATACCACATTTTCGGATTCCGAACTACCTGCCAAATTCTTTTGCATTTTCCCGGTTTTCCTATCCTCATATGCCAGTTCAGCAAGAATATGTTCTATTCAGATTCAGGAAAGAGACCAGGCCAAAGAAAAAACGATAAATTAATTCGCACTGGGTAATTTTCTATGTTTCAAATTGATCTAAACCATACACACAACGCTTAATTCCGCCATGATCCGCCCTGTTCCCGGAGGTATGGAATACTTTCCTTAAAACTCTTTGCAGAATTTTTGATAAATTTCCTTTTTTTGCTTGCAAAAGAGCAATTCATCTGTTAAAATGGTGACTGTTGATAAAAGGAGGTGCTATTCATGGCTAAATGTGCAATCTGCGATAAAGGAGCTCATTTCGGAAACAATGTGAGTCATTCCCATAGAAGATCCAACAAAATGTGGAAATCTAACGTTAAATCCGTCAGAGTAAAAACAACTGCCGGCGGAGCAAAGAAAATGTATGTATGTACTTCTTGTTTAAGATCCGGAAAAGTTGAAAGAGCGTAAGTAATATCGTATGCCCCCGTAGAATGCGGGGGCTTTTTTTTATCTTCAAGACAGATAAATCACAAGCGGGAAGTATGCCAGGTGCACACTTCCCGCTTATCTGCAAAACATATGATATCCGCACAGCAGACATATGACTGCCATTGCGATCACAATAAAATTTTCTGTAATAAGGATACCAAGAACCATGCCCACACCAATAAAAAACAGCATAAAACCAGTTAGCTTTCCCACTCCTGTCTGCTCATTTCCTGTTTTTTTATTACAGTATATGCATGAAATCTAAATGGAATACTACTCTTCTTTCCCGTCTGTATCCTCAGCATTGCCTGCACCTGGCGCAAAACGGTTCACAAAATCCGGCACCATATCCAGAACCTTGGTAAGGCCATCCTGATTTTTTACGTTTACAAGTTTGGTGCTTCCATTCTGGATCACAAGTACTGCACAGGGAGACATCTTTCCGGCAAGACCTCCGCCGCCGTTATTCTTTTTATCTCCTTCAAAAGCTCCGGCTCCCACGCCGAAGGATACATCGACCAGAGGAAGGATAATGGTATCACCTACATGAATGGCATCGCCAACCACTGTTTTGGCCGATACAAAGCCATCCATTCCTTTAAATAATGAATTCACGGTATCTTTGAAATTATTCTCTTTCTCCATGTTTTACCTCCTTATGTCTCCATCGGTGGATGACGTATTTTATATTTTTATTGAAATAAAGCTCTGCTGCTGTTTTGAGAACTACAATTCCATAAATCCTTCCCTTTAACAGGATCTCTCCCTCAAGAACATTTTCATCATCAAAAAGGGGCGCTGCTTCGATCTTGTTTTTATGAAAAGGAATCGTCATTCCTAATACAGCCAATACCATACCTGTAACTGCCGGATCTTCATTGCCAAATGTGATTTTTCCGGTGATCCTTGTCGGAAGCACATGATAAATCAGTTTTTTTGCATTTTTCCACAGAAAGGAAAGAGCCTCTCTGGTTCGGGGATGGTCTAAAAACTCCTTCCACCAGTTTATCTTATCACAGAAATTCCGGATTGTTAATGCAAGACTTTGCATTTTTTTCAGAATCCTTTTGGGCATTCCAAGAAAATTCTGTACGATTTGGATCAGCTTTCCAACTGCCGTTTTTATTTTTCCCACTATATTCGAAATTAAATCTGCAATCTTTGTCCGAAGCTTCTTTTCATCTTCCGATATTTCTTCGGAAATCGATATCGGCTCCATTATTACCTTTTCCGAAATTTCATTTATATCTTCAACAGTATCTTCCTGAGGCTCAGACATTTGCAGCTCTGCGGTATCGTTCTGATTTTCGCTTTTTGATGTCTTTTCATGGCTTCGGGAAGCCTCTGTCTGTTTTTTTGCATTTTGATTTCCGGAGTTGGAAAGAGCTCTTGGCCTCTTTTTTTTACGAAACAGATTTTTTAATTTTTCCAACGGAATCCCTAAAAAACATATTTTTGTTTTCAGAACGCTCTGCTCCCAGAATACCTGTGCAGATATTATATGAAGCAGCCAGCTCACTTCACCGGTAGCATGTATTTCGCGAAGACTATCCGTACGGTCTTTTTTTAAATTCCCTCTGTATCTGATTGGACAAAATAAAAGAAGCAGCAGGATCAGAAAGATCAGCCCGATCAGAATCCCCAGAAGGATCAATATCCATTTTATTATCAGCCATAATATATGCAGCATTGGTTCACCTGTTTTTCAGATATTCTTTTATTTTAAAATTTCCAGTTTCGGTATAAACCTGTTCGATCATATCCTGTACCATCTGTATAGCACCGGATTTTCCTCTGGCCATTCCAACGATCAAAGGACAGGTGGCTCTGGCGCTTCGCTGTACAAGCATGCCTGCGGGAAGAATTTCCAAAATATTTCCGGGATTATCAGACAAAGTAACAACGTAGATATCCGGCACGAATTTGCCAGCAGTGATCCTGGCTCTTATTCTAGTAGGATTTTTTACATCATTTCCTATGTAATAGTTTTTCATCCATTTCAGCAATCTGCCATCACCTCCGTCTTTGACACTCCCCACAGCTAAAGCAGGGGATTCTTGCTTCTCCCACTACTGCATTGGCAAACACCTTACGGTACTGCAATGTCTTACACAGTGTCCACAAGCTATATTTATACTGT
>NZ_JBQHWA010000039.1:0-25152 GCF_052064225.1 Blautia massiliensis (ex Liu et al. 2021)
TAGAATAAGTCCTCCTTAAAATATATTGGTTTTTCCCAGTATATCAATTGGTGGAGGAAATAGCACTACGCCTTCTTTTGAAGCACTTACAAAATATTCCACTATATAATTCCCAAAATATTTCAATTTGAACAAAAAACGGAGATGCAACCTTGATGATTAAAAATCAAGGTTACATCTCCATTTTTCATCAACCAGGACAGGGCAAAGCCCGCCTCCGTCCCTCATCCACATCCTATCGTTTGGCCAGACAACTTACCCCAACCAACACACAGGCCCGTTCGCCACCACCACTACTTCTCCACCGTCTCCGTACTCTCCGGCCAGGTATACTCCTCCCCCTTCAACTCCGCCAGAAGACTCCTAAGCTTATATCCATAATTCCTCCCGGCGGCCCATCCGCCACCATAAGGATTCTCCTGGATCCCAAGCCACTCCACATAAGGCGCACTCTCACGGGAAACATACTGGAACCGATTATCCACACAAGCCTGGTTCAGCTCCTCCGAAGAAGCATAAGCCTTCAGATGCTGCACCTGCGCCCGGATCCCCGTCCTTACATCAGGAAAAGAATTACCGGCAACACCACCACCGGTAGTTCCCAGCCCCGAAAAATTAAACTGCCCCGCACTGGCATCCCCACCAAACTGAAGCCATCCGGTCTCAAGCATGGCCTGCTCAAAAACAACCTCTCCACGGACGCCCTCCGCATCCGCTTCCTCTATCACAATCGTGCAAAACGTATCAATATCCGGTGCACCACCATCCGTCAGGATGCCGGAAGGATACTCCACATTCTGCGCCTCATACTGCACTACCATATCCTCCGCATCCACTGTGGTACACCCCATGATCGTATAATATCCATAAGTATTATCTGTGGAATCATCCACAAAACCCTCTGTATCACTCTCTCCAGATGACTGAGGCTTCGAAATCTGCCCCTCCATAGAATGATCCGCTTCCTCTGCCAAAACACCTGCAGGCGTTCCGAACACCAGAACGCCTGCAAGTACCATCATCCGTAAACAAAAACTATTTCGGAATCTGTACATATATAAATGATCAATCCTTTATTACTGTTATTACTGCGCTTTTCTCATTGCAGCTTCAACCACATGACCTACAAGAACAGAAGTTGTAACACTTCCTACTCCGCCAGGAACCGGTGTGATCGCATCAACGATTGGCTCAACTGCCGCATAATCAACATCACCACAAAGCTTGCCCTCTGCATTGACATTGATACCAACATCGATAATAGTCTGTCCCTCTCTGACATAATCAGCGCCGACAACACCAGCACGACCAGCTGCTACGATGACAATATCCGCCTCTTTTGCAACAGACGGCATATCAACGGTTCTTGTATGGCAGATCGTTACTGTCGCATTTTTCTTAACAAGCATCATGGCAGCCGGTTTACCAACTACAAGACTTCTTCCGATAACAACCGCTTTTTTGCCTGTGCAGTCGATTCCATAGTGATCAAGGATCTCCATGCATGCCTGCGGTGTACATGGCGGGAATCCGATCTTCTTGCCTGTAAATACACCAGACATGGAAAGATCTGTCATACAGTCAACATCCTTCTCTGCTGCAAGTGCATTCTCGATCACTGCCTGATCCAGATGTTTTGGCAGCGGACGGAACAGAAGAACTCCGTGGATCTTGTCATCTTTGTTTACTTTATCGATGGTTGCAAGAAGCTCATCCTGGGAAACATCCTCCGGAAGAAGAATTTTCTCACATGCAACACCAAGAGTCTCACAGCGCTTTGTAGCACCTCTCTCATAGGAAATATCGCTTGGATTCTCACCAACACGGATAATGCAAAGTGTAGGATCTACACCTTTTGCCTGAAGCTCTGCAACGTTCGCTTTGATCTTTTCATTGAGAGCCGCTGTTACTTCTTTACCTAATAACTGCTTTGCCATTTGTCTGGTTCCTCCTATTTCAGTCTTCCGAGAACACTGTCAAATGTCTCGTCTGCGATCTTTGTATATTTCTCAAGCATAGCGTCTGCTTTTTTGTTTAATTTCTCTGCATACGCACGGTCAGCCATAGATTTTGTGTTAATGTACACATTCAGGCTTGCTCCCTTAAGAGCTGCTTTGCAGAATGCAGCACCTACACCAGCATCACTGATTGCAAGCTTAGAACCTTTTGCTCCGAACTCAACGATAAGTTCAATAGCCTCGCAGCATTTCTCCATGATCTCCATAGGAACAGAGCATGCTTCCTTGAGGGCAGCTTCCATTACTCGAGCCTTCTCAGCCTTCTCTTCTTCTGTCTCTCTCGGCATTCCGTAAGCCTTGGAAAGAGGCTCAAAAACTTCCGCATCTCTCTCGATCAGATGAAGGAAATCTTTCTGAAGCTGATCACATTTCTTTTTCAGCTCCCACATTTCATCTTCTACATCTGCATATTTTTTCTTACCGACAGTAAGGCTTCCAACCATGTTTCCAAGAGCTGTACCAACAGCAGCTACAAGGGCAGATGCACCGCCGCCGCCTGGAACCGGTGCCTTGGAGCTTAATACCTCGACAAATTCAGTACATGTACTGGTAGAAAATCCCATAGGACTCTCCTCCTTATATTCTTATTTTAGCACTCTTTAGAGCCCATTGAGGGCTTTATAAAAAGCCCCCTCCGGTTGTTTTTGATCTTATGTTCCGATTAGAAGAGACCTGTGATCTTACCTGTCTCATCTACATCGATCTTGGTTGCTGCCGGAACTTTCGGGAGACCTGGCATAGTCATGATCTCACCTGTCAGAGCAACGATGAATCCTGCACCTGCGGAAATCTTCAGGTTACGTACTGTTACCTCAAAGTCTGTCGGTGCACCAAGTTTTGTCTGATCATCAGTCAGACTGTACTGTGTCTTAGCAACACAGATCGGGCAGTTGCCAAATCCAAGTGCTTCCAGCTGTTTTGCCTGTTTCTGAGCATTTGCTGTAAGAACAACTTTCTTACCACCGTAAACTTTCTGTACGATGTTATTCAGTTTATCCTCGATGGATCCCTCAAGCTCATAAGCATATGTGAAGTCATTCGGCTCCTCAACAAGACGGATTACTTCCTCAGCAAGCTTCATGCCGCCTTCGCCGCCTTTTGCCCATACCTCGGAAAGTGCAACGTTAACGCCAAGCTCTTTACATTTTGCCTCAACCAGGTCAAGCTCTGCCTTGGTATCGGTCGGGAATGCATTGATAGCAACTACACATGGAAGTTTGTATACATTCTTGATATTGCTTACATGTTTCAGAAGGTTTGGAAGACCTTTCTCAAGAGCCTCAAGGTTCTCGTTGTTCAGATCTGCCTTCGGAACACCACCGTTGTATTTCAGTGCACGAACAGTAGCTACGATAACAACTGCGCTTGGATGAAGGCCTGCCATACGACACTTGATGTCAAGGAATTTCTCTGCACCAAGGTCAGCACCGAATCCAGCCTCTGTGATAGCATAATCTGCAAGTTTCATAGCCATCTTTGTAGCTGTTACGGAGTTACATCCATGAGCGATGTTTGCGAATGGTCCGCCGTGTACGATTGCAGGAACATGCTCCAGTGTCTGTACAAGGTTTGGTTTCAGGGCATCTTTCAGAAGTGCTGTCATAGCACCCTCTGCATGAAGATCACCAGCTGTTACCGGTTTCTGCTCGGAAACTTTACCATAGGTATATCCGATGATGATTCTGGAAAGTCTCTCTTTCAGGTCTTTGATGTCACTTGCGAGGCAAAGAACTGCCATGATCTCAGATGCAACTGTGATGTCGTATCCGTCTTCACGAGGCATACCGTTTGTTCTTCCGCCAAGACCATCTACTACATTACGAAGCTGACGGTCGTTCATGTCCACGCAACGTCTCCATGTGATCTTTCTCGGGTCAATGTTCAGGTCATTACCCTGGAAGATATGGTTGTCGATCATTGCTGCAAGAAGGTTGTTTGCCGCACCGATCGCATGGAAGTCACCGGTAAAGTGAAGGTTGATATCCTCCATCGGAACTACCTGTGCATAACCGCCGCCTGCTGCACCACCTTTTACACCGAATACCGGTCCGAGGGATGGCTCACGAAGAGCTACCATTACTTTTTTGCCCATTTTCTGCATTGCATCTGCAAGACCAACGGTTGTTGTTGTTTTTCCCTCTCCTGCAGGTGTCGGGTTGATAGCTGTTACGAGGATCAGCTTACCATCTTTCTTGTCACTCTCTTTTAACAGATTGTAATCAATTTTTGCTTTGTACTTACCGTACTGCTCCAGATATTTGTCATCAATACCTGCCTTCTCTGCAATCTGTGTGATTGGAAGCATTTCACACTCCTGTGCAATCTCGATGTCACTTTTAAATCCCATAATGTTACCTCCCTTTAGGTATTTTTACAGTTTTTAATCCCTTAAAACTGCATCTCTATAAAAACAGGTCCCATCCTGTTCTTAACTATTTTTCATTTTTAAAGACATTTCAGAAATGCCTTTAAAGACCCAATGATAACGTCTCCCATAACGGCCATATCCTCAGCCGCAAAGGAAACCGGAAAATTATCAGAAAACAAGATCTGTGAGGACGGCGGAAATTCATCATCCCCCTCCCAGAGGATCATCTGAACTACATATCCCGGAAAGATCTCCACCTGGTATGCAATATCTCCATGATCCACGGGAACCGCATGGATGTGTTCCATGATCTCCTTGAAATCCTTAAGTCTGTTTCCGTATGTGAAAGCCAGGCGTTTGATGCACCTGCCATCAAACTGACGGAGATAAACCTCTCCCCAGGGCATTTCCCTGTATGTTTTAAACCTTCCGCTTCCCTGAGATACATTCCCGTTCAGCAGAAAACGGATAGCAAGGATCTTTGCATAATGCATTTCCTCAAGAGGATAAAATCCCGCATCATCTTCCTCATGAGTTACCTGAAAATCCGGCCAGGAAATATAATAAACGCTTCCCAGGAATTTCAGAGTCAGTTCTTTCTTCTCTTCGTCATAAGGAAGCGAAAGACGTCCGGCAATTTCTACCGGGTCTGCCTTAGCGAACTCCTCTGTATAATGCTCCCAGGGCATTCTTTCTTTGCTGTCTTTTTCATAATTCAAGTCATTTATACTAAAAGCCATGTTTTACCTCTGCTGTTTTAGTCTGCTTTATCTCTTCTGCTGTTCTTCCATAACAGACGGAAACAGATTTGTGTCCGTATGCGGAATAAAGCATGCACCTACAAACTCATCCATATAGGTAGGAACTGTAGAAAGCTCCAGGTAAGTCATATTTGAAGCCAGTTCATAGGTTTTCTTCTCTGCTGATGTGGAATGAAGCATCAGATAAGCACCCGTCAGAGAAGAGTTCCCAATGTAATGGAACTTCTCAAGAGGGATATCCGGGAACATTCCGATATGCACTGCATTGGCCATATTGATTCCGCTTCCGATTCCACCGGCAACATATACGTCATCGATCATGGAAACATCGAAATCAAGAGAATTCAGCATAGTACGGATTGCAGAGAAAATAGCACCTTTGGCACGGATAAAATTATCAATATCTACTTCTGTGATCTCAACATCCTTGGCAGAACCGGCTTCCTCTTCAAACGCGATCACATAGCTTCCCATGCCATAATGATCGTGACGGATTCTTTTGCCCTCACGGACAAATTTTCCCTTCGGATTGATGATTCCTGTCATAAAAAGTTCACTGATCACATCAATGATACCGGAACCGCAAAGTCCTACCGGTTTGGTTCCAGGTTCACCTACAACCTTATATGTCGGCTCCATAGTTTCTTTATCAATGGTACATGCCTCAATAGCACCGTCTGTAGCACGCATACCGCAGCTGATATCTCCCCCCTCAAAGGCAGGACCTGCGGAACATGCACAGCTCATCATAAAATCGGAATTACCGAACACAAGCTCTCCGTTAGTACCAAGGTCAATAAACAGAGAAAATTCCGGCCTGTTCCAGATCATACTTACCAGTGTACCGGCAGTGATATCTCCACCTACATAGCTTCCGATATTCGGAGCCATGATAATATGTGCATCCGGATTGATCTCAATTCCCACATCCGATGCAAACAAGGAATTTGTTTTGAAAAACGTAGGAATATACGGTTCCATACGAAGCGGATCCGCATTGATCCCTGCAAACAGATGATTCATGGTTGTATTAGAAGCAACACACATCCGGTAGATCTGTTTCTCCGGGAAATGAATACTTCTGCACATCTCATGGATCATCGGGTTAATGGTCTCTTTTATCACCGCATCCTGAAGTTTCTTTTTTCCGCCAGGTTTCTGAGATTCGATGATACGGTTGATAACATCCGCACCAAAACGGATCTGTCCGTTTCCGGAAGAACTCTTGGCCAGGATCTCTCCTGTTTCCATATTGATCAGGACTGCCGAAACGGTTGTGGTACCGATATCTACAGCAAGACCACCGATCACAACATCTTTCTTACTGTCAAAAATATCATAAACATACATGTCATTTGGTGCTGTACGAACCACGCACTTCACAGAGAATTTACTCTCACGAAGTACATCCGGAAGCTTCTTAAGCACCGCATACGGAATTCTGACACGCTTCAGGTTCATAAACTTCTGAAGTGCACGGGTCAGTCTTTCATTATCCGGCATAGTATCATCCAGTGATGGAATATCCATCTGAAGTTCCACAACATCAAGACTGTTTGTAAGTTCTATGCCAGCCATCTCAACTTCATGCTTGGCATTTTCAAAAATAGCGATTTCTTCTTTTGAGCTCAAATCAGCCACTTTCATTCGGCTCTTATATGCGGATGCAATATCCGGAACAAGAACCTCCACATCTGCACTGATCTTGCTCATACAGGCCAGACGCCAGCCTGCGCCATATTCTTCATCCGAAATATGAAGAGTTTTCTTTGAGTCCAGTTCTCCGCCTTTTAACTGTACCCGACATTTTCCACAGGCTCCATTTCCGGAACATGGTGCATCGATAGCCACATTAGCGCCACGAGCAACCTCCAGCAAATTATCCCCCGCATTGGCAAATGCTTCTACCGTACTGCCATTTTCAAAAGCAAAAGTCACCTTAAACATTCGGCAACCACCTTTCTCGCCTCGTAAAAGTTATTCGTCTTCCACCTGTGGCGTTGGGAGTTAGACTAAACTATATTAGTAAAAAAGAGGCTGAAGGCCGAAGCCCCCAGCCTCTGAAACAGCGCTCCTGTTTTGTTCACACGCCAAATTAGATCTCAAGGTAAGAATCTGCGTAAAGTGTGTTACCCTTGAATACGTCACAGGATTTGATTGTCTCCATAAGACGAAGGTCGTTAGGGTTAACGATTGCAGATGTAAGACCATTCATCATAGCCATAGCTACAAGAGCAGAGTCCATGATCGGACGGATATGTTTTGGCATACCGTTACTGTTGTTGGAAAGACCGCCAGTGGAGTTCAGACCCATCTCGGAGAACATCTTGATTGCCTCAAGAACTTCCATCTGTTTGTCCTGCATTCCTTTTACAACAAGGAAAAGCGGATCAAACCAGAGATCCTCTGCTTCCATACCAAGACCAAGACCTCTCTCAAGCATGTTCTGGCAGTGCATCATACGCTCGTCATTGTCTGATGCAACCATACCGGAAGAGCAAAGTGCGATACAGATCGCATCGTTAGCTGCTGCAAGGTCGATATTGGAAATTCTGTCTCCAGCATCTGCAGAGTTTACGATCGGTTTACCTTTGCTTCTGTTGTATACGGAAATACCAGCCTCAATAGCTTTCTGATTTGTAGTATCCAGAGCAAGCGGAACATTGTCAAACTCAGACTGAAGGAGCTGTACTGCCCATTTCATAAGGTCCTCTCCATCGTTCTCAGCCGGTCCGATGTTTACATCAAGATATGTAGCGCCCGCATCAAGCTGCTGTTTTGCTCTTTTGATGATCGGCTCAGGATCTCTCTCAGTAAATGCTTTATTTACTGCCGGTGCTGTTGTTGAAAGTCTCTCCCCAATTGTTACAAATTTTGCCATACTCGTGTTCTCCTTTACATATTAGTAGGATATGGCTGTGCAGCAAACCTGCACAGCCGCTTATAACTGCCGGCGATATTGCCGGACAGCTGATTTCTTAAACCTTAAGTTTATGCATCAAGGTCTTTTAAGAATTTCACAAGCTGTACTGCTTCTCTTGGTCCTACGATGATCTCCCATCCAGGAAGCTTAGCCTCAAGATCGCCCTTAAGAACTGCTACTTTACCAGGAATAACCAGTCTTCTGCATTTAACCTTCGGCTCAACATTCTCTTTGATATACTCTGAGATGCTGTTTCCGGAGAATTTACCTGCTGCCCAGGATGTAAGTACGGAAAGTCCGCCTGCATCATTGATCACCAGGTTAAGCGGAACACCGGAACGCTCCAGCTCGCCAGATACTACGAAGTATGTAAGAGCAAAGTCTACTGTTGTTACAACGAGAGAATTCTCGTCTGCTCCGTTCAGAGGATAGATGCCCGGCTCTACCTTCATTGGCTTCTGCGGGTCTGTAAATACGTTCTGACGAAGTCCGAACAGCGGAAGTGCCTCTGCATATGTCATCTGCTCCATAACGATGATGGAACCATATTTCATAGTAAACATGGAAGCAAGTGCTGCCTGTAAATGTTTGTCACCCTTCGCAAGTTTAACAAGGTTAACGATGGAAGGATAACCAAATGTTCTGTCCTGATTCTTAAGAGCTGCACGACGAACCTGTACAGTGTTTGCAAAAGTCTCTTTGATGTCAGCTCCTGTTGTGTCAAGTACGAGATTCTTGTTTCCAAGTTTCTCGATAGCTGCTGTAGTATCATATAACTCGTTGATGTCCTTACCGGATACACCAAGAACTACGCCTGCATCTGTAGCAACTTTGCTCATTGCCTCATAGTTGGAAGCGTTTGCTCCGTTAAGAACCGGTTTGCCGTCCTTACATACTTCAAGGGCAGCTTTTGCGATTTCAGGATCTGTACAGCCAAGGATCAGTGTTCTTCCAAGGCCTTTCGCCTTCTCTACAAGTGCTGTGAATTTTGCAGCATCTGCATTCTCATCGCAGTTTACATATACAAGCTCTACATGCATTCTCTCACCGATACGGTCGTAATCAACCTGTGGGATCTCTGCAAGTTTAGCTTCTACTTCTTCATCACTCATGCATGTGCAAAGTGATACGGCATATCTTGTTTTGCTTACAAATGTCTTCTCATGTCTGAAAAGAACAGTCTCGCCACCAAGTGTAAACTCTCCATCGCCTGTTCCGATCTTGATAGTTTTCATTGGCGGTGCAGTTGCCTCAGAAAGAGATGCTAATGCATCCTCTGACATATGAGGACACTGCTCAATTTTCATAGCGCCCTGTGCAACTTTCATAGAGAAAGCCATACATGTAGGGCATCCACATTCCTTACAGTTTTTCTTTGGTGTTAATTTAAAGATCTGAATACCATTCAGTGCCATAGCTCTTTATCCTCCTATTTATTACGCAAGTGCTTTGATCAGCTTGGAAATTGTCTTGACAGATTCCGGATGTCTTAAGATAACTGCATCAGAACCAGCTGCAAGATCAGCTGCTGCTGTCTCAACTTCCATGTCGATTCCACGCTCGTCCTGTGATCCCCATGCCGGCATGTCTGCTTCAGAAGCCATTGCCTCTTTAACATTCCATGTCTCAGCGGATACAGGTGTAATAATAGGCATCTGCAGCATGTTATCATCCTGGCCTAAAGCGGCACCTTTGATACGGTCCATAGTAGATACTACGTACTCATATCCATAACCAACTGCTGCACTACCGATATTCATAACGATCTTCTTAGCATCTACACCAAGCTGTGTAGTAACAACGTTAAGCTGTTTAGCAAGGTTGATATCAACGGCAGACTCAGCGCCTACGATCTGATTGTAAGCAAGACCTGCTGCTGCACCAATCGCTTTGTAGTTCTCCTCTTTCTCGGAAAGGATCAGTGCATTTCTGCCCTGAAGAGCCTCTGCAACCTTCGGAAGGAGCTCTGCATCCTTCTCAACATTCTTGCAGCCCTCTACAACCAGCGGACAGTCAACTGCATCTGCAACTTCTTTAACAACTGCGATCAGCTCATCGATAGATTTGTTAACACCGTTCGGGTCACCGCCCTCAAGAATAAGTGCAACAAAGTCAGCACCCTCCATAGCTGCAGCTTTCTTAGCAATGTCAGCCATTGTAGTAGCGCCTTCATAGTAAGCTTTGATACCTTCAGATACGCCCTCAAGACCCATATCAGAGATCTCTACACCGATCTTCGGGCAGTTCTCTGACTCTGCGTCAAAGGAATAAAATGGGAATGTACAATCCCCACCAATTGTCACAGTCTTATCTCCGCTTCCGATTGTGACAGCATTAATCTTTGCATTGAACTTTTGTGGTTTCTGATTAAACGGCATTTTTCGTTAGCCTCCTTAAAAATAATAATTAAAAACTACAGAGCTTCTTATATTATACTACATAGCACCAGTTATTGGCAAGATGCAGCACTATATTTCTGTTAAAAAATCAACAAACTTTTTAACAGTTTACAGGAGAAAGGATGTCCGCACATCCTTTCTCCCGGATAAATTACATCATCGGATCAAGTCCGAGAGCCGGATGTCCTTTTTCTGTAAGGAATGCAACCAGTGTCTCCGGATCTTCTGCGATCGTCTCATCACCGATCATGTCTGTAAAGTTATCGATTCCGTAAAGCTCTTTTGCAGTCTTATTAAGTCTGTCAGCTACGAACTCTTTCAGTTCTTTCGGCATCCATACGATACGCTCGATACCGCCCTCAGCCTTCATGAACTTCTTGGAGGAAATGAAATGTTTACCATGTCCCATGAATCCAGGTGTCTGAACTCCACCACCTGTCATGGATGCCATCTCAGGGAATGTCATTCCAAGTGGTGTCATGCCTGCGTACTCACGGTTGGCAATAACAACACCGTTGGAGAATGGCTCGATACCACAGATACACTCGAAGCATCCGCAGGAAGTCATCGGATCCTGCATGATGGAGTACAGTGTAACGTGCTCCAGAGCACCCTGGGAAAGTTTCTGAACAGCCTCATCAACGTCCTCATAAGAACCAAGCTCTTCGTTGATCGGACGCTCTTTTGTGATTACCTGGCAAGGACCTGCCGGATCAAGCTGATGTGTAGCTTTTGCATCCAGCCATGAAACCGCACCACAAAGTCCAAGTCTCTCCGGTGTTACCACACATACGTGGGATGGGGAGAATGCCTGGCAGAGGATACAGCTGTAATATACATCAACAGACTCATCTGTAAGAGTATCAAGACGCTCATCACGTTTGTCAAAGATCGGAATAGCAACCTCATGACGAACTCTTGTACACTCAGCAGGATCTGTATAGATAACAACCTCACATTTATCTACAACTGCATCGAACTCATTCTTAACAGATGCGTAGAGAACCTCACCGATATGTTTGATCTTGAATCCAGCCTCAAAAGCTGTCTTGCTGATACGGATACGCTGCATATCACGCTGACCTGTATGATATACACCCTCGATACAGTTGATGTAGTTGTGGAATTTACGCTCGATAACCGGCTCAAAGTCTGGCTGCATGTTCTTTCCTGCAACTTTTACAACGTATGCAATGCTGTTCTTGCTGCCAAGTTCCATATCATCAACCTCAGGACCAACAACTGTGATCTTGTGGTCTTCGATCTCAGAAGCATCACATGTATGTACAAGCTCTGCACAGTCTACACGGGAACCATCGAACTCAACCTGCATGTCTTTACGACGGATGATCTCACCCTCGAATGCAGATGCGAAAGCAACCGGGATATCAATGTTTGTGATCTTGATCTTAATGTCACGTGCCTCAAGAGAAGTAGCGTTGAATTTGCTTACATCCTCCTGAACGATAAGGCTCTTCGGTACGCGGAAGATATTCTCTGTCTCGTTTGTGATAACCGGGAAGCCAAGTGCGATCGCACCTGCACCACAAGCTACGATCACGTCATCCAGAGGTTTGAATGCGTTAACGAATGCCGGTACACGATCCATTGTGTATTTCATAAGTGTTCCTGCATCTCCAGGTGTTACATTACCGAAGATCAGAGCTGCACGAAGTGCAACAGATACTACATGGATAACAGATGTAACGTCTTTTCCAAGCGGGATAACACGAACGTTTGCACCTGTGTTCATTCCAGCCTCAGCAACCTGATCGATGATTCCGCCAACCAGTGTTACCAGGATACCCTGTGCCTGATAGCTCTTTACAAGAGCAACGCCCTCTTCTGTAGTAGGAGCAGCACCAAGGATAACAGCAACGCCTGGGATATCGCCTGTTACAAGCGGTACACCGAGCTCACGGATAACAGCATCTGCAAGATGTCCGTAGCATGGCTCTTCATAAGGAGTTGCTCCGTCGATGTATTTCAGAACTTCGATGAACTCTGCACAAAGTGCTGTAGCAACACCGGACATGAATGCATCGTTCAGTCTTTTCTCTCTTGTCATAAGTGTTTTTACAACGCCAAGAGCTTCTTTTAATTCTTTTAATGTTGTAACTTTTGTTCCTGTTACAGCATAGTAGCAAGGAAGGCTGTAAGCGGTATTCGGGAAGCTGACAGCTTTGTCTTCGCCATACTGAGCGATCGCGCCGTCAATAGCACCCTCTGTTAAACCATATACAGCATCGTTTCCGCCGAATACTCTATCAAATAAAGTCACTGTAATACCTCCTATTTTTACAGAATTGAATTCTGATCAATTTTGTCTTTGATTTTTCTGATTTCAGCTGTTACAGTTTCACTGAAATCGTAGGGAGATTTTCCCTGACGATCAGCATCTATAACTTCTGTATTGTAGTGGATCATTCCAAGCAGATCTTCTGCCGGGATCTTACTCCGGATAAATTCCTCATCCTCCGGATTTCTTACCTTATTGGCCACGACCTTAACCTGAGAAACTCCCAGATCCTTTGCAAGACGTTTAACATTCTTATATGTCTGTACACTTCTTGCCCCTGGTTCGATCACTACAATAAATTCATCCATGCTCTCCGTGGTGCCCCGGCCCAGATGTTCCAGGCCGGCCTCCATATCCATGATCACCACATCATCTCTGTGGATCACAAGGTTATTGATCACTCTTTTAAGCATCACATGTTCAGGACAGACGCATCCGCCTCCACCTGTTTCCACAGTTCCAAGGACAAGCAGCTTTACGCCATTACAGGTTTTTCCATAAGTATCCGGAATATCGTCTACCTTTGGGTTCAGTTTATAAAACTGATTCTGGCTGTTGGCTCCGGTGCGTTCTTCTATGAGCTTACGCATTTTTGAGATTGGAACAATAGAATCCAAGGTTTCCTCGTCAAATCCAAGGGCAAGACCCAGGTTCGCATCCGGATCCACATCCGCCGCAAGGACTTTTTTTCCCTCATCTGCGTATAGTCTTGCAAGTGTTGCTGCGAAAGTTGTCTTTCCTACTCCGCCTTTACCGGTTACTGCTATTTTCATTTTACGTCTTCCACCTTTTATAACATTTTAAAGATCGCAACGGATTAGATTCCTAATGCTGTTCTCTTCTCTTCAATTCTCTCGATCATAAGATCAACTAATTTCTCGATGTCTGTCTCTACTGTGTAAGCAGCACCTGTCCATTTTCTTGTTCCCTCTGTAAGAAGCTCGCACATTTCTGAAGAACCGGAAACATATGGATCAACACCAAGGAATGTATCAATACCAGTACCAACTACGTAGTTACCGATGGATACAGCTTTTTCAGACATCCACTCAGGAGCACATCCTACTACAGGAAGCTGATTGATCTGAAGTCCTGAATCTTTTGCAAGTTCAGCAGCCAGGATCATCATACGGGAGATATCTACGCAGGATCCCATATGAAGTACTGGTGGGATATCAGCCAGCTCACAGACACGTTTCAGACCTGCACCGCAGAGATCTCTTGCGGATTTGTCCATCAGACCAGCTTTAGCAGCTGCCTGTGCGGAACATCCGGAAGCGATGATAATGATATCATTTGCGATACACTTCTTCATCAGTTCGATATGTGCATAGTCAGGACGGATCTTAGGATTGTTACATCCAACCATAGCGACAGCACCACGGATAACACCGGAAGTGATGCACTCAAGTAATGGTTTGGTTGTTCCTGTTACATCAACCTGAGAGTTTGTAACACCATCAAGAACTTTAACGATCGCTTCTACTGAATAACCAACAGTAGCTTTCTGTTTCAGCTGTGGGATATGTACAAGCTCAGGTTTTCTGTTCTTGAAGTTATCGATAGCCATCTTAACGATTGCTTTTGCATTTTCTCCTGCTGTCTCAGCGTTGAATCTGATAAATTCAGAATCCGGCATCTGAGCGATCGGAGAAGTTGTAACAAATTTAGTATGGAAGCATTTGCTCAGAGGTCCTAATGCAGGGAAAATACACTGAACATCAACTACGATCGCCTCGCAGGCCCCTGTCAGTACTACGTTCTCCTGCTGCAGGAAGTTACCAGCCATCGGAACACCACGGCGCATAGCTACCTCGTTAGAAGTACAGCACACACCGGAAACGGTGATTCCTTTTGCTCCTACAGATTTTGCATAATCGATCATTTCTTTGCTGTCTGCATACTCACAGATCATCTCAGAAAGACTCGGATCATGTCCGTGTACAACAATGTTTACGTTCTCTTCAACCATTACTCCAAGGTTAGCCTCTGTATCAAGTGGCTTCGGAGTTCCGAATAATACATCAGAGAACTCTGTTCCCATCATGGAACCGCCCCATCCATCAGCCATACCGCAGCGAATAGACTGTTTTACAAGTGCTTCCGGAAGAGAGGAACATCCCATATGAGTCATATGCAGGGAACTTGCAACCTCACGGTCGATAGCACGTGGTGCGATTTCGTTCTCGATCAGTTTTTCTTTCTGTCCTGCAGGCATTCTGTCAAGGAATCTCTGATATCCGAACGGTTTACCATATTCCATAAGACCGATCTCAGCCATCTCATGAGCCAGATCATAGATATCCTTGCCTTCTGTTTCCACGCCCCACTCTTTAGCGATGCGAAGCAGTTTCTCAGGATCTTTTACCTGATAATTTCCGCCCTCTTTTGCACAGTACAGTGTATGGCAGATCTCACGACCATGATCGGAGTGAGTAGCTGCACCACCGGCTGTAAATTTAAGGAAGTTTCTTCCTACGATACCATGAGCATCACATCCGCAGATTCCTCTTGGAGCCTTCGGTGTAATACGACACGGTCCCATTGCACAGATACGGCAGCAGATACCCTGCTCACCGAATTTACAGTGTGGAGTCTGGTTCTTTGCACGGATCTGCCATGCATCTGCTCCTACCTTTGCACCTGTCTCGAGAAGACGGGCTGTAGCGGCTTCAAATTCCTCCACTGTAGTTAATTTGAATTCACTCATTATAGACCTCCTTTAATAGCACATCTATTTTTATTTTTCTTTTTATAATAAGCCCAGGGCAGGAACCCATCCCCACCCATGGGTTATTCTCTTTTTTAAAAAAAGGTTTATATTCTATTATAAACCTAATTTATCGAAAATTTCAAAAGCTGCTTTTCTCATCGGATTATCCTCAGGAAGAGTAACGGTTGGTTTACCATCGCAGTCATATTCATAAACTGCCTCATCCTGTGGTACCACACCGATCAGATCGAGTCCCTGATTTCGGATCTCCTCAAGGATTCCTGGATTCAGTTCTGCTTTTGGCGCGCGGTTGATAATAAGACCCACCCTGGAAGGCTTCATATCACATTCCTTAATAAGTTCTGCGATCCTGCCAACTGCCTGAACGCCTCTTCTGGAGCAGTCACTTACAAGAATTGCTGTCTCCATGCTCGGAAGGATTCCTCTGCTGATATGTTCCATTCCGGCTTCGTTATCCACAACAATATACGGATAATTTTTCTGGTATTTGGCAAGCTGTGCCTGAAGCAGACCATTTACAAAGCAATAGCAGCCTTTTCCCTGGGTTCTTCCCATCACAAGAAGATCATAATCATCTTCCTCTGCAAGAGCATCCTCAAAACGTACCTCCGCATAATCTGCCTTGGACATTCCTTTGGGGATCGGGCTTTTCTCTGTCATCTCAGCATGTGCGATCTCCTCGCGGACATCGCCAAGAGTCGTATCTACTTCTACGCCAAGAACCTCATTCAGATTTGAATTGGCATCTGCATCTACAGCCAGTACAGGTCCTTTTTTCTTTTCGCAGAGATACTGGATCAGCATTCCGCATAATGTAGTTTTTCCAACGCCGCCTTTTCCGGCGACTGCAATAACATGTGCCATAAAACGGGCACCTCCTGATTTTTATATCTGTTATGCCGGCGCATAAGGGAGGTGCCTGATACTGTTCTGGCACCTCCGCATCGTGCCGGAATTCTTATTTATTTCGTTGATGGTTAGATAAGTGTACGAAGTCCGGATCTGTCAATGATCTCGGATACATCTTTCCATTTGTTTAATGCATAAAGATGGATACCGTCAACACCAAGAGCGCGATACTCATCGATCTGTCTGATGGTGTATTCGATTCCTTCTTCTTTGAATCGTTTAACCTTGTCCTCATAGAACATGTCAAATGGTTTACCATCAGTATCTTTAGCGTTAAACGGATTCGGGAACAGCCAGTTTCTGGAGATCAGCCTGCAAAGCTCACTGTCCATTACACAGCCGTTACGTGAAAGAGCCATATTAATGGTAGCTGCCTGATCCAGGATCGGCATTACACCAACATCTACAGGCATTGTCACTCCAGCCTCGCGGATAGCGTCCAGCCAGTATTTAAACTGTTCCATATCCCAGCAGAGCTGGGTCATGATATAATCAGCACCATTGTCCTGTTTCTGTCTCAAAACAGCAATATCAGCATCCAAGCTTCTGCATGCGATATGGCCTTCCGGTGAACCGGCTACTGCGATCTCGAACTTATCGCCAAATTCATCACGGACAAATTTAACAAGGTCTGTCGCATAATTGAAGTCTCCGCATGTTGTTGTCTCACCAAGTGGAATATCTCCGCGAAGTGCCAGCATATGATCAACGTCATCTGCCAGATACTGTTCCAACTGCTGTCTGATCCCCTCTTTTGTGTTCTTGATCACTGTGAAGTGTGTTACAGGAACAGTTCCCGCATTCCTGATCATCTGACATACTTCCCTGTTGGCACCGACATTTCCGCCACCGGCACCGTATGTACAGGAAATATACTCCGGTCTATACTTCATGAGATGTTCAATGGTTCCCGGCAGGTTTGCCATACCTTTTTCTGTCTTTGGCGGAAAAAGTTCAAAGGAAAGCAGCATTTTTTCTCTCATTGCTTCAGATAATTTCATTGATCATCCCTCCACGTATTTGTATCAGTCACACTGCAGTTTCACGATGCTGTTTGCAAGATCCACCATAAGGATACTGCCTTCTACCTCGCGCTCATCTCCCATGATATCTCGAAGGATCAATTTATTTCCGTCCACATCGATCCGGCTTACATTCTTAAAGATCACAGAATTATCTTCTTCCTTATATACTGTTGCAAGACACATAATCATTCCTCCAAATAAGTGGCATCATTTAACCACTATGCTGTCAAAACTATTCTGTCGGTTTTTATTTCAACTCTTCCTTAACAAGTGTAAGGGCAAGTCCAAGTCTCATATTGCCTTTCTGAAAATCTGCAACTGCCTCTTTGATCGTCTTCGCAGCTGCATCCATGTTAAGCTTCTTAAGATTGTCAGCCATCTGATCAAGTTCTGCGGCATGATGCTCGTTATGCTGCAGCATGTAGGTAAGAAGTGCTACAGTCTCATTCTTGCAGTCACCGTTCTCGCAGGAACCGCAGTGTCCATCACCGTGTGTATGACAATGGTTATCTCCTTCCGCATGGCTGTGTGTATGGCTGTGAGTCACACCGTCCTCATGGGTGTGCTCATGTGTATGTTCATGGCTGTCTGCATGTCCATGCTGAACAAGATTGCCATTCTCATCTTTGATTAAATGCATAAATACCCCTTTCCTGTATCCGCCGGGCGGACACTCTCATGACAAGAATTTATCAATTAAATTTATTATACATCTTTTCACTGTTATTATCAAGAAAATAATTATAAAATATAGCCAAAATTATATGCTGTTTTTCCTATTTTTCCAAAAACTTTGACAGTAAATTAACTCGATTGTTTCATTTTTAACGAAGTTAGTCTCTTCAAACCGCAACTTATTACCCAGTCTGCACGTCTGTCCAACTCTAAGCTTTATCACTTTTGTAATACAATTGATGTGATTCTTTCATATTTTTGTGCTATAATAGCTAAAGCATGGAAAGCAGAACATACAAGGAGGAATTATTTTGAAAGAAACTGTTTTTCTGAACAACGACAGAGAAATGCCTCTTCTGGGGCTTGGCGTATACAAGTTGCCCGATGACGTACAGGCCGAAGCAGCAGTCACTTCTGCTATTTCCGCCGGCTACCGCATGATCGATACCGCTTCTGTTTATAAAAATGAAGAAAGCGTTGGACGTGCCATTGCCAAATGCGGAGTTCCCAGAAAGGATCTTTTCATCACCAGCAAGATCTGGAACAATGCGCAGCGTCTCGGCGATGTCCAGGGAGCTTTTTCCCGTAGTCTCGACCGTCTGAAAGTCAGTTATGTAGATCTCTATCTGATACACTGGCCGGTTCCCGGCTGCTATTTGAGCACCTGGAAAGAGCTGGAATCCATTCTGGAATCTGGACGTGCTTTAAGTATCGGCGTCAGTAATTTTGATATCCGGCATCTGGAAGAGCTTCGTAAGATATCCGGGGTTATTCCTGCTGTAAACCAGATCGAGTGCCATCCTTTGTGTTACCCTGCTGAACTGATCGAATACTGCAAGGCTTTCGGTATTCAGGTACAGGCTTATGCTCCTCTGGCAAGAGGCGCATATTTTGATAATGATGTAATGTGTGTTCTGGGGACCAAATATGCCAGGACTCCTGCACAGATCGGGCTTCGCTGGGCAATACAGAAGGGAATTTCTGTCATTCCGAAATCCATCAACCCGGAACGAATCCGCAGCAATGGAAACATCTTTGACTTCAACATCGAGGATGAAGATATGGCGATCATCGATACACTGAACGAAGATCTGCATACTTCTCATGTTCCAGAAGATCTCCGTGATATTCAGTTTTAATTTCCATAATAATGCAAAAAAGATATCTGTCAGATCATAAGTGATCTTCTGGCAGATATCTTTTTATTTTTTCTTTTCAGTTGATACGGCGATCCTGTTATTCCCAGCTTAGCATTTCACATATCTGAAACCTAGAAATATTTAACTGATCCGCTCACGCATTTTCCCACGGGAGCATGGGCGTTTCCACTTTTTTATCACGCAGCATCAGGTCCATTACTGCTTCCGCTGCTGATTTTCCTTCAAACAGTACGCGGTTCACTTCCGTTATGATAGGCATCTCCACCTCATATTTCTCCGCAAGCTCTCTTGCAGCTCTTGCAGAATAAACACCTTCCACAACCATCTGCACTTCTTTCATAGCTTCTTCCATCGTATATCCCTGGCCGATCAGATATCCGGCCTTTCGATTACGGCTATGCTTACTTGCACAAGTCACGATCAGGTCGCCGATCCCGGACAGGCCGTAAAAGGTTTCCATCTGCGCCCCCATTTTTTTACCAAGTCTTCCTATTTCCGTGATTCCCCTGGTAATCAGTGCCGCCTTGGTATTATCTCCATATCCAAGACCGTCGGCAGTACCTGCTGCCAGTGCGATCACATTTTTCAGTGCTCCGCCAAGTTCCACCCCAAGGATATCCGGTGTTGTATACACGCGGAACACAGGGCTCATAAAAATGCTCTGAAGGTATTCCGCAGTTTCCTGTGTATGCGCGCTGATCACACAGGTTGTAGGAAGTCCGCGTCCTACTTCTTCCGCATGGCTTGGACCGGAAAGTACAGCTACATTACCCTGCGGGATTTCTTCTTCGATCACCTCGCTGAGTGTTTTCAGTGTCTTTTCCTCAATACCTTTAGCAACATTGACGATCTTCTGGTCCCTGCACACAAACGATGCCATCTTGTGTGCAGTACTCCGGATATACGGGGAAGCTACTGCCAGAACTGTTACATCCACATCCTTAAGCGCACGCTCCAGATCTGTCAGGACATCGATTTCATCCGGAAGCCGTACCCCCGGAAGCCTGTAAGGATTTTCTCTTTTTTCCCGGAGTTTTCGGGCATTCTCCGGTCTTGCTGACCAAAGAAGGACTTCATGGCCATTATTATGCAACAGGAGTGCCAGGGCTAATCCCCAGCTCCCCGAACCCAGTACGCTGATTTTTGCCATAAATCTTACCTCTTATTTTTTATTCTTACTGCTTAAAAACACCTTATTCTCTGTTCCATGAAACAGTCTTACAATGTTTGCCCTGTGTCTGTAGAACGCCATTGCTGTAAGAACTGCCATCACGATATAAAGCTCAACAGTATGCGCCTGATCCATCCCATATTTTCCCATATGTCCAAAAACCAGGACCAGGATAAAAGCCACCGCATATGCACTGAGAGAGCAAAGCGATACATAATGAGTTGTAAAGAACAGTGCAAAAAAGACAACTGCACATACAATAAATATCCGCCAGTCAAAAGCAATGATCATGCCTACAGAAGCAGCAATTCCCTTTCCACCGCGAAATTCCATAGAAATCGGAAAATTGTGGCCGAGGATACATCCCAATGCTGCATAAAGGGTAAGAAGCGGAAGGATACCATTCATAGAATTTCCATAAACCATTCTCACGATCACAATAGCCAGTACACACTTCAGGCAGTCTCCCAGCAGGGTGATCGCTCCCGCTTTCTTTCCAAAGGTCCGGAAGGCATTCGTAGTACCCGCATTCCCGCTGCCATGATCTCTGATATCTGTCTTGTGGACTTTTCCAATAATATAGCCTGTCTGAAAAAGCCCGCATACATAACCGATAACAAGACAAATAATACGTTCCATACTTTTATTCCTTTTCCCCGCGCTCGCGGATGATAAATTTCAGGGAAGTTCCAGAAAATCCAAAAGCATCCCTGATCTTGTTCTCCAGATATCTTACATAGGAAAAATGCATCAGTTCCTTGTCATTGACAAAGATAACAAATGTCGGCGGTTTTACCGCAACCTGTGTCATATAGAAGATCTTCAGTCTTCTTCCTCTGTCAGACGGCGGCTGCTGAAGAGCGACTGCCTCAGAAAGGATCTCATTAAGAACACCTGTCTGGATACGAAGTGTCTGATTTTCGATAACTGTATCGATATTTTCGAAAAGCTTCGGAAGTCTCTGACCTGTTTTTGCAGAGATAAAGATGATCTGTGCATATGGCATAAAGGAAAGGATCTGACGGATCTTTTCCGTATGCTTGTAGATGGTCTTGTCATTTTTCTCAATGGCATCCCATTTATTTACCGCTACGATGATACCCTTTCCTCTGTCATGAGCGATTCCCGCGATCTTAGCATCCTGCTCGGTAACGCCCTCGGAGGCATCGATCACAACTACAACCACATCTGCACGCTCTACAGCTGTCACAGTACGGATAACACTATAGCGCTCGATCTCTTCTTTTACCTTACCCTTGCGTCGAAGTCCTGCAGTATCGATAAAAATATAATCTTTTTTGTTCCAGGTAACCTTTGTGTCTATAGCATCACGTGTGGTTCCTGCAATATTGGATACGATCACACGCTCCTCTCCAAGAAGCTTGTTGATCAGAGAAGATTTTCCCACGTTCGGCTTTCCTACAATGGCGATCTTCGGAATATCATCCTGATCTTCCTCTTCACTCTTATCCGGGAACTCTTTGATCACCTCATCCAGCATATCTCCAAGGCCTTGTCTGTTGGCTGCGGAAATCGGGATCGGTTCTCCGATTCCAAGATTGTAAAACTCATATACGTCCATCATATATTTCTGGTGGCTGTCTACCTTGTTAACTACAAGACGTACCGGCTTGCCGCTGCGGCGGAGCATATCTGCCACCTTGGCATCGGAATCCACAAGACCCTGGCGGACATCTGTGATAAAAATGATTACGTCTGCCGTATCAATGGCGATCTGTGCCTGCTCTCTCATTCTGGAGAGGATGATATCGCTGCTGTCCGGCTCGATTCCGCCTGTATCGATCAGAGTAAATGTCCTGTCAAGCCATGTGACATCTGCATAAATCCTGTCACGGGTTACTCCTGGTGTATCCTTTACTATGGAAATATTGTCACCTGCCAGAGCATTAAACAGAGTGGATTTGCCTACATTAGGCCTTCCCACTATCGCTACTACTGGTTTGCTCATAAATCTGTCTCCTTCTTGTTTGTTTATGTTCCGGAGGGTAGATCACGGCTTCCACCAGATCACGTCCTCCTGTGTCTACGATTACAATTTCTGTGTTCAGTGCTTCCGAAAGCTCTTCCAGCGTCATGTCATCCAGAAAAATCTCCTCATCACCTTTCAGCATGCTGCATGGAATCAGAAGCTTCTCTCCAAGGTCAAGACCGGAAAGCTGCTCTTTCAGATCCTGCCCTGTGATCAAACCGGACACTGTGATCTTTTCACCGAAAAAACGATTCTCGATGGTTGTGACCGAAATCTGCACATTGGGATATTTCTTCTGAATCTCTTTTATATAGCGTGCGATAAAAGGCGCTGCCAGTTTTCCTGTGGCGATCCTGCCTGTCACCTTACGGTCATCACCGGAAAGCCCCTCCAGCGTTTCTTTTACTTCCGTTTCCAGAAGTCTGAGCATTCCCACGCCATTCTCAAGCTGCAGATATCCATCATATTCATCCTCACAGGGAAGCTCCCTGTCTGCCAGAATATACCATTCGTCTGAAGCATGGATAAAATGGATCCCGTATTTCTCCATCATGATCTTCTGCCAGCGTTCGATCTGCCCCAGGACTTTTTCTGCATCTTCCTTATTAAAAGGCTCCAGAGGATAGAGACCTTTTCTGTATTTGGTAAGTCCTACCGGTACAACAGAAACGCTCTGAAGGACCGGCGCATAAGCGGAAAGCTTTTCAAGGCTGTATTCCAGCTCGTCTCCGTCATTGACACCCTTACACAGTACGATCTGTCCATTCATGGTGATTCCTGCATTGTACAGCATATCCACCTTATCCAGAGCCTTTCCTGCAAAACGGTTATGCAGCATTTTACACCTGAGTTCCGGATTCATTGCCTGGAACGAAATGTTGATCGGTTCCAGATGATAGCGGATCACACGCTCAATATCCTTCTCACTCATATTGGTAAGCGTAACATAATTTCCCTGAAGAAAGGAAAGCCTGGAATCATCATCCTTAAAATACAGCGTCTCACGCATACCCGGCGGCATCTGGTCAATAAAACAGAACATACACTTATTTGAACAGGAGCGATAGTCATCCATCAGTCCTCCGTTCTCAAATTCTATTCCAAGGTCTTCCTCATATTCCTTCTCTACCTCCAGCTCCCACTCTTCGCCATCAGGCTTCTCTACCAGAAGCACCACGAGCTCTTCATTCATGAGATACCGGTAATCGAAGACATCTTCCACAGGCTGTCCGTTTACAGACACAAGTCTGTCTCCCGGCTCCAGCCCCAGCTCCTCGGCAATACTGTCGGGCAGCACCCTGGAAATCATATGTTTTCTTAATTTCATCATTATCTCCCTTTTCTATCCCGTATATAATAACAACTTTGCTCTTAAAAATCAAACGGTAATTTTGTCTGCCTCCGTCACATGTCATTATTTCACGGAAACGCCCATTTTACAAGGCTTTTCGCTCCATCTGTGTTTATCACTTGTTATCCGCATCGGGGTAAAAATAAGGGTATGAGCCAGAATTTAGGGTAAAAAACGGGGTATATTTTCAAAGAAAACGCCCTGTATTTCTACAAGACGTTTTTACATTATAGCATATTCTGTTGTGTATTCGGCATTTTTTATGCTTTCCGGGATTTAAGCTTCAATGCAGCATGCTTATCTCTCGCATTATCTTTTCTTAATTCAGAGTAAATATTCAGCGTTGTGCTGGCATCCCCGTGCCCCATAATAGATTGGATATACTTTACATCATCCATACTATTTTCACCTGTAACATTTTCACAAAGCCAGCAACAGAAAGAATGCCGGAAAGTATGCGGTGTTACATTTTGAATAGTTTCTGTGTTTTGTTTATTGTATTCTTTAATGATTCGCTGAAGCACATGCTCCATAGTAACCTGAGCAATTAAATTTCCTTTACTGTTTGTAAAAATGAACGGCCTAGTATCTTTTACAGTTAATTCTGGTTTTCCGATCATGGAAATCTTTGACCACCCGGACTCCTGTTTTAATTCCGTTAGAACCTCTTTTACATCTCCCAGCATTGGAATTTCGCGGTTTCCGCTAATTGTTTTAGGACGTCCAATAATAAACTGATAATGTCCGTCTTTCTTAATATATGTAATTTTATGGTTAATACTGATTATCTCTCGTGAAAAATCCAGATCATACCAAGTCAGACCTAATAACTCCCCAATTCTGCAACCAGTCCATGCAAGAACATAAAAAAATGGGTAATAGCAATCAAATTTAGGTGTTGTTTTAATGAATTCCAAAAGGTCTGCCTGTTGCTGTGCCTCCAGAGAATGCTTTTTTCTCTGTAAAATTCCATTCTTTCGCTTTATGTTTCCTATACATCCCGCAGCAGGATTGTTTCTGATAAGATTACGTTTAACTGCTAATGTAAATGCTGCGTTTAATACTTTATTTATCAGTTCCAATGTTCCGATCTGAATCGGCCGTTCTCTGTTATTCAATGTATCACTATAAAATCGTTCTACTGTATCTGCCGTTACCTTGTTAACTTTCTTTTTCCCTATGCTACTTTTTATATGAACTTTATAAGCACATTTTACATTATTTAACGTTGACGGCTCCCAGTATGGTTCCTGCTCCTTTATATATTCATCAATAAGCCTAAGTCATGAACCACCAGTTCAACTGGTGGTTTGATTATGCCCCTATAAGGGGCCTATGCCTGCAACGCCTGAAAGGCGGATGCCTCAAG
>NZ_JBQHWA010000040.1:0-24302 GCF_052064225.1 Blautia massiliensis (ex Liu et al. 2021)
AATACGAAATAAAAAGTGCTTCAAATGAATCTGTAGTGAGTATAACAAAAAAACTTCTGTTATGCACTACGCCTTCTTTTGAAGCACTTACCCTTGGAATTCAGGAGAATCCCAAAGGACAGGGCTGGGCATCCGGAAAGAACTACGGACAGAAAATCATCAACATCCTGAACGACATATTATCTATTAAGGCATCAAAGAAGGCATTAAAAACAGAAAAGGAGAGTGTTACCATGAACATTATCAAAATGATCAGCAAGAAGAACTGCTATATCGGCCAGAACAAACCTGCTTACATCGTGATCCACGAGACAGACAACTGGAGCAAGGGCGCAGATGCAAAAGCCCATTCTACAGCCATGAAGAATGGCAATCTGGCCGGAACCGTACATTACTATGTAGATTCCAAGTCTGTTTACCAGACACTCGATCACAATGACGGAGCCTGGGCCGTGGGAGACGGAAAAGGAAAATACGGCATCACAAACCGTAACTCTATCAACATCGAGATTTGTGTAAATCCGGAAACAGACTACTATAAAGCGGTAGACAAGGCGGAGCAGCTGGCAGCACAGCTTCTGAAGCAGTATGGATGGGGAACAGATCGCCTGAAACGCCACTATGATGCTTCCAGGAAGAACTGCCCGCGCCGGATCCAGGCAGAAGGACGCTGGCCGGAATTTGTAAAAAAGACTGCAGCATATATGAAGGGAGCAACGACAGTGGAGAATACGACAACAAAGAACACAGTAACATTAACTGACAAGATCGAAGTCCAGTTCCCGGTGATCCAGAAGGGCAGCAAAGGAACTGCTGTATCCATGCTGCAGGCCATGCTCGGAGTAAAGGTGGATGGTGATTTCGGAAACGATACAGATACATCACTGAAAGCATTCCAGAAAAATGTAAAGCTCACAGCAGACGGGATTTGCGGAAAAGACACCTGGACAAAGGTAATTGAACACATGAAAGTCAATACAAAATAACTTTCAATTATGATTATGAAAAATGTCCGGCAGGTACCCACTGCCGGACAGATATTGTATCATCTTTATGTATTTATAACATCCATGCGCTAACGAACTGGCACATTTGGAAATCGTATCCACCATTGTCCATCAGCTGACAAAGGATCTTTCTATGGAAGAAATCGAGAACAGCGGACTTGGGCCGTATTATATTGACCACACGGTGGGAATCTGGCCGCAGGCTGCAGGTGGAGTGCCCTTTAATGCCTGCGAATTCCAGAGTAAGGGTGATCCGATCACGGATCTGTTTGAAGATCTGGCAGCAGAACAGAAGGCACGCTCTACCTACGATAATATCCTCCGGGTGGTGAAAAATATCCCGGAGGTTGCAGATCCCATCCGTTTCCTTCGGGCAAGAGAGGTAGTCCATTTCCAGCGTTTCGGTGAAGCACTGAGATCCGTGCAGGAGCAGCTGGATGCCAAAAATTTCTATGCCTTTAACCCGAGCTTTGATGCTCCGTGCAAAGCCTCCTGTGAAGAGTGATGGATCAGAGAAAAAATCTGTCTGACAGGAATCATATCTGAAATAAAAAGAGCTGCACAGCCGGCAGGGATCCTGCGGCTGTGCAGCTTTGAATTTGTTTTTTGGGAAAAAGATGTTTGTAACCTGCATTTCTTGTTATGCGTCTTTTTTATCGTCTTTATGCAGATTCTTCTGTGCTGTGGAAAGCATAAGCTTGATCCTGTTCAACTGATTTACTTCGCTGGCACCTGGATCGTAGTCGATGGCAACAATGTTGGCTTCCGGATGCTCACGGCGAACTTCCTTGATGACACCTTTTCCTACGATGTGGTTCGGCAGGCATCCAAAAGGCTGGATGCAGACGATGTTCGGGACACCGCCGTGGATGAGTTCCATCATCTCTCCGGTCAGGAACCATCCTTCACCGGTCTGATTTCCGGCAGAAACGATGGGCGCAGCCATTTTTGCAAGATCACGGATATCTGCGGCCGGTGTAAAGTGGCGGCTCTGCTCCAGGGCCTCATTTGCTGTTTTTCTCAGCCAGTCGATGGCTCTGAGGCCAAGATTTGCGATGGTTGCCTTGGATTTCTTGAATCCAAGCTTTTCAACCTTGAAATTCTGGTTGTAGAAGCAGTAGCAGATAAAGTCGATAAGATCCGGAACAACCGGTTCTGCCCCTTCTGCCTCCAGAAGATCTGCCAGGTGGTTGTTGGCAGCAGGCAGGAACTTGACAAGGATCTCACCTACGATACCAACGCGAGGTTTTTTCTCATCGGAGATCGGGATCGTATCAAAATCATGGACCATCTCACGGCACATTTTTTTGAAGGTACCATGGCTGACGCTGTTGCCTGTTACGAAGGCAATGACGCGCTGCTCCCAGATCTTGTGCTTGCGGTTTACGATACCCTTTTCCAGCTCGTAAGGACGCATGCGATATACGCATTTCATCAGGATATCACCGAATACGGCACCGTAAACGATGCGCCTGATCAGCGGCAGTGTCAGCTTAAAGCCAGGGTTGCTCTCCAGTCCGCTTAAGTTGAGGGAGATAACCGGAATCTGCTCCATACCGGCTTTTTTCAGGGCGCGGCGGATGAATGCGATATAGTTGGAGGCACGGCAGCCGCCGCCTGTCTGAGACATGATGACTGCAGTTTTGTTCAGGTCATATTTGCCGGAAAGAAGAGCATCCATGATCTGTCCCACAACCATCAGGGACGGATAGCAGGCATCGTTGTTTACATATTTAAGGCCCACATCAACAGCATGCTTGTTGTCGTTGGGGAGGACTTCCAGGTTATAGCCGGATGCCTTAAAAGCAGCCTCAAAGATTCCGAAGTGGAACGGAGACATCTGCGGGCAGAGAATGGTGTACTCCTTACGCATCTGCTTGGTAAAGGATATCTTCTCGATGGAAGCCGGCTTGATGTTCCTTTTTTTATTCTGTGCCTGTTTTGCACGGATAGCGGCGATCAGGGAACGGATACGGATCCTTGCCGCACCCAGGTTGTTGACCTCATCGATCTTCAGGCAGGTGTAGATCTTGTCACTTCCATCCAGGATCTCATAAACCTCATCGGTGGTAACGGCATCAAGTCCGCATCCGAAGGAATTCAGCTGGATCAGATCCAGATCCTCTCTTGTTTTTACAAAATTTGCGGCAGAGTAGAGACGGGAGTGATACATCCACTGGTCGTTGACACGGATGGGACGCTCCAGATGTCCAAGGTGTGCAACGGAGTCTTCGGTAAATACGGCGATTCCGTAGCTGTTGATCATATCCGGGATACCGTGGTGGATTTCCGGATCAATATGGTATGGACGGCCTGCAAGAACGATTCCGCGGCGGCCGGTTTCTTTCAGGTACTGCAGGGTTTCCTCACCCTTTTTCTGGATATCCATATGTACGGCTGCAAGTTCTTCCCAGGCCTTATGGGCAGCAGCTTTGACCTCGGCAGCAGGAATATCCTGGAATTCTTCCACAAGGCGGTTTGTCAGGATATCCTCGGAAGTAAATGCCAGGAACGGGTTGCGGAAGGTGATGGATGGATCACTGAGCTCGTCCACATTGTTTTTGATATTTTCCGCATAGGAAGTAACGATCGGGCAGTTATAATGGTTGACCGCATCCGGGAACTCGTTGCGTTCGTAAGGGATGCATGGGTAGAAGATAAATTTCACACCGTTACGGATCAGCCATGTGACATGTCCGTGAGCAAGCTTGGCCGGGTAGCATTCGGATTCACTTGGGATGGATTCGATACCCAGCTCGTAGATCTTACGTGTGGAAGTAGGAGAAAGTACCACCTGGTATTTCAGCTCTGTAAAGAAGGTATACCAGAACGGGTAATTTTCAAACATGTTCAGAACACGTGGGATACCAACCTGTCCACGGGTAGCCTTATCTGCGGAAAGTGGTTCATAGGAAAAGAGCCTCTTATATTTGTAATCGAAAAGGTTCGGGATATGATCCTTGTTCTTTTCTTTTCCAAGTCCGCGCTCACAGCGGTTTCCGCTGATGTATTTACGGCCGCCGGAGAATTTGTTGATGGTCAGACGACAGTTGTTGGTACATCCGCGGCAGTTTGCCATGGAGGTGGTGTACTGGAGGCTGTTGATCTGATCGATGGAAAGCATGGAAGTTTTTTCACCCTCCTGATAGCGCTCCCTTGCGATCAGAGCAGCACCGAAGGCACCCATGATCCCGGCGATATCCGGGCGGATGGCCTGGCAGTTGGCAATCTTCTCAAAGCTGCGGAGAACTGCGTCATTATAGAAGGTACCACCCTGTACAACGATATGCTTGCCAAGCTCGGAAGCATCGGAAACCTTGATGACCTTGTAGAGGGCGTTTTTGATAACGGAGTAGGCAAGACCAGCGGAGATATCGGAAACCTCAGCGCCTTCCTTCTGGGCCTGCTTAACTTTGGAATTCATAAATACAGTACAGCGTGTTCCAAGATCAATGGGATGTTTTGCAAAAAGAGCTGCTTTTGCAAAGTCCTGTACTGTGTAGTTCAGAGATTTTGCAAAGGTTTCGATAAAGGAACCGCAGCCTGAGGAACATGCTTCGTTGAGCTGTACACTGTCAACAGTCTGGTTACGGATCTTGATACATTTCATATCCTGACCGCCGATATCCAGGATGCAGTCTACTTCAGGATCAAAGAAAGCAGCTGCGTAATAATGGGAAACGGTTTCGACTTCACCTTCGTCAAGAAGAAGTGCCGCTTTGATCAGGGCTTCGCCGTAACCGGTGGAGCAGGAAAAAGCAATTTCTGCATCTTCCGGAAGAAGGCTGTAAATCTCCTTGATGGAATTGATGGTGGTTTTCAGCGGGTTTCCGTTGTTACTGCTGTAGAAGGAATAAAGAAGAGTTCCGTCTTCGCTTACCAGCGCGGTTTTTGTTGTGGTAGAGCCGGCGTCGATCCCCAGGAAGCATTTTCCCTTATAGGTGGAAAGATCTCCGGTTTTTACCCTGTAGGCACTCTGACGGTCATGGAAAGCCTGGTAGTCGTCCTCTGTGGCAAAAAGCGGCTCCATACGTTCTACCTCAAAATCCAGCTTGATGGTAGTCCGCATGCGTTCCTTCAGTTCAGTCAGGGAAACGGTAACATCCTGCTTTGCATTCAGGGCGGAGCCGATGGCTGCGAACAGATGAGAGTTGTCCGGTGCGATAATATGTTCATCATCCAGCTTCAGGGTTCGGATAAAAGCAGTCTTCAGCTCAGAAAGGAAGTGAAGAGGCCCGCCAAGGAAGGCAACGTGTCCGCGGATCGGTTTACCGCAGGCAAGACCGGAAATGGTCTGGTTGACAACTGCCTGGAAAATGGAGGCAGAAAGGTCTTCCTTAGTTGCTCCGTCGTTGATCAGTGGCTGGATATCTGTTTTTGCGAAAACACCGCAGCGTGCCGCAATGGGATAAAGTGCCTTGTAATGTTTGGCGTATTCATTAAGACCTGGTGCATCGGTCTGGAGCAGAGATGCCATCTGGTCAATGAAGGAACCGGTACCGCCGGCACAGATGCCATTCATACGCTGCTCTACATTTCCGTTTTCGAAATAGATGATCTTGGCATCCTCGCCTCCAAGCTCGATAGCAACATCCGTCTTTGGTGCCAGCTTCTGCAGGGAAGTGGATACGGCGATAACCTCCTGTACAAAAGGTACTTCCAGATGATTGGCAAGTGTCAGTCCGCCGGAACCTGTAATGACCGGACAGAGTGTCAGTTCACCAAGCTGATCCTCAGCTTTCTGAAGAAGATCTGCAAGGGTTTCCTGGATATTTGCAAAATGTCTCTCATAGTCGGAGAAGACAAGCGTATCGTTTTCGTCTAAGATCGCAATCTTAACAGTGGTGGAACCAATGTCAATTCCAAGTGTGTGTTTCTTCATAAAAAATTGATTTCCTCCTCGTTGTATCTATACAGGGGTTGCCCGACTCTGACATTTCTGTCAGATGGGAGTTGTTTCTTCTTATTATAAAGGATTTTTAAGCGAATATTCTATATTATACGATATCGTTTAAAAAATGGCAATGTAAAAGTTTAACAATCAGTAGCCGTAAAGAAAAAAATGTGTTATGATATTGACTAAAAGTTTTGAAAGATATTTGCATCGGCAGCTGGTTATGGCTGTATCTGCGACGCAGATGCCGGGCAGAGACAACTTTAAAATGTTTTTAGAAGGGAAATGAAATGGCAGAATATAAACTGATCACAACAGAAGGAAGAGCGAAAAGGGGCGAGTTTAAGACGGTCCACGGAACGATCCAGACTCCTGTTTTTATGAATGTAGGAACAATTGCAGCAATTAAAGGTGCAGTTTCCACTGTGGATCTTCATGAGATCGGTACACAGGTAGAGCTGTCCAATACCTATCATCTTCATGTGCGCCCTGGCGACAAGGTGGTAAAGCAGCTGGGAGGTCTTCATGAATTTATGAACTGGGACAGACCAATCCTTACCGATTCCGGCGGATTCCAGGTGTTTTCGCTGGCGAAGCTTCGTAAGATCAAGGAAGAGGGCGTGTATTTTAACTCTCATATCGATGGTCATAAGATTTTTATGGGACCGGAGCAGAGCATGCAGATCCAGTCAAATCTGGCCTCTACCATTGCAATGGCCTTTGATGAGTGCCCAAGCAGTGTGGCAGACAGGGATTATGTACAGAAATCGGTAGCGCGTACAACACGCTGGCTTAAAAGATGCAAGGATGAGATGGCTCGTCTGAACAGTCTGCCGGATACCATTAACAAGAACCAGCTTCTTTTTGGCATTAACCAGGGGGCTGTTTATGAAGATATCCGTATTGAGCATGCTCAGGCTATCGCGGAGATGGATCTGGACGGCTATGCAGTGGGCGGCCTTGCAGTTGGTGAAAGTCATGAGGAGATGTACCGGATCCTGGATGAGGTGGTTCCGCATTTGCCGCAGAACAAGCCGACGTATCTTATGGGGGTTGGTACCCCGGCCAATATCCTGGAGGGGGTTGAGCGTGGTATTGACTTTTTTGACTGTGTATATCCCAGCCGTAACGGCCGTCATGGTCACGTGTATACCAACCATGGCAAGATGAATCTTTTTAATGCAAAGTATGAGCTGGATTCCAAACCGATCGATGAGGAGTGCCAGTGCCCGACCTGCCGTCATTACAGCAGAGCGTATATCCGTCATCTTCTGAAGGCGAAGGAGATGCTTGGCATGAGGCTTTGTGTTCTGCATAATCTGTATTTCTATAATCATATGATGGAAGAGATCAGGGATGCGCTGGATGCAGGGAATTTTGCGGCTTATAAGAAGATGCGTCTGGAAGGCTTTGAGGAAGGCAGGATCAACGGGAACCGGTAAGTTTTATTTATAAAATTTGTGTAAATTACTTTGATTTTATAAGAAAACTCTTGAAGGTTTTTTGGTTTTTGTGTATGATAGTACGAAGTGACACTTTTAGAGGTCAGTAACGGCGGGGGTACCGCAGATTATTTGTTTTTAGCAGGAGGAATTTGAAATGATTGCATCATCTACAGCGGCAGCTGGCGGACTTAGCGCGGGTCTTGGTATTGTCTGGATCGTAGTTCTGTTTGGAATTATGTATTTTATGATGATCCGTCCGCAGAAGAAGGAGCAGAAGAGAACTCAGACTATGTTGAACAGCATGGAGGTTGGTGACAGTGTTGTTACTACCAGTGGTTTTTATGGTGTTGTTATTGATATGACTGAGGAAGATGTTATTGTTGAGTTTGGTAATAATAAGAATTGCCGTATTCCTATGAGGAAGCAGGCGATTGCTGAGGTTGAGAAGGCTGATCAGGCTTCTGCTTGATGCTTTTTTCGCAATAACTTGAATATGAGAGAGGCACTGCGTTTTTTTGTGACGTGGTGTCTTTTTTGTTTGGATGGGGGATGAAGGGATGAAGGGACGAACGGATGAACGGACGCCGGGGAAGGGGATGCTGGCTGGTCTGCGGCTTCGTCGGGGGCTGGCTTCTAGGACGCCGGAAATCTGCTAAAAGCGTTTTTAAAAAGTCCGAACTCGCGGCCTGCTGCCGCTCAGACAGCGGACTTTTGAAAAACAACGCAGATTCCCGCCGTCCAAGAATCAGCTCCCCTCCTGCAGAAGCAGAGCCATCCAGCATCCCCTTCCCCGGCTGGTGCTTCCGGTGAGAAATAGTGTCGTTTGACGGTTGGGTGTGGGTCGTCAGCGCTGCGCTGGACGACTGCAATGGCTGAGTTTGTGTTTGGTTGGGGGGACGGCTGAGGCGCTGCGCTGTCAGCCTGGATTGCGGATGTGCTGGGATTGCGGATGTGCTGGGATTGCGGATGTGCTGGGAGTGTGGATGTGATGGGAATATGACAATTGTAATATTGTATAGAAATAAGTGGATTTTTGGTAAAATTCGTGTAATAATGATGTTACTATCAGAAATGAGAGTGACGATGGCTTTGGAATATCGTAAAATTGTAAATAAGAATGAATTTTCAGAAAGGGGTTGGATTTATGGGTCTCATCAGAGCGGCTGTGGGTGCAGCGGGTGGTACGTTGGCGGATCAGTGGAAGGAGTTTTTTTACTGTGAGGCTATGGATAAAGAAGTGATGGTTGTGAAGGGGACGAAGAGGTCTTCTTCCAGGTCTTCCAATAAGCATGGGAGTGATAATATCATTTCCAGCGGCAGCGGGATCGCTGTGGCGGATGGTCAGTGTATGATGATTGTGGAGCAGGGAAAGGTTGTTGAGGTTTGTGCGGATCCGGGAGAGTATACGTATGATGCTTCTACGGAGCCGAGTATTTTTTCAGGTAGTCTGGGTGACGGAATCAGGAAGACCTTTGATACGATCGGGAAGAGGTTTGCTTTTGGCGGTGATACGGGTAAGGATCAGAGGGTGTATTATTTTAATACCAAGGAGCTTGTGGATAACAAGTTTGGTACTGCTAATCCGATCCCGTTCCGGGTTGTGGATTCCAGGATCGGGCTGGATGTGGATGTGGCTGTGAGGTGTCATGGTGTTTATTCCTACAGGATCGCGGATCCCCTTCTTTTTTATACGAATGTGTGTGGAAATGTGGAGCGGGAGTATACCAGAGAGGAGCTGGACGGACAGCTGAAGGCGGAGTTTATCAGTGCGCTGCAGCCTGCTTTCGGAAGGCTTTCGGAGCTGGAGTTGCGTCCGAATCAGATCGTGACTCATAATACGGAGCTGGAGAATGCCATGAATGAGGTGCTTTCTGCCAAGTGGGAGGGGCTTCGTGGGCTTAAGGTGGTCAGTGTGGCACTTGGTTCTGTGACATTGCCGGATGAGGATGCCGAGATGATCAAGCAGGCTCAGCGTACGGCTATGATGCGTGATCCTGCTATGGCTGCGGCTACTCTGACCGGGGCCCAGGCGGATGCTATGAAGGCTGCGGCTTCTAATTCAGCAGGGGCTATGACTGGTTTTATGGGCATGGGTATGGCTGCTAATGCAGGTGGTCTTAATGCTCAGCAGTTGTTTGAGATGGGCCAGAAGCAGCAGGCGCAGCAGCAGAGTGTACAGCAGCAGGCAGCGCAGCCGGTTTCGCCGGCAGGGAACGGAGCAGGGGCTGCGGCTGCGGCTGGTTCCTGGACCTGCAGCTGTGGTGCGGTTTCTTCGGGGAAATTCTGTCCGGAGTGTGGTGCATCGCGTCCGGTGGAGGACAGCTGGACCTGTTCCTGCGGTACGGTGAATAAAGGCAAGTTCTGTATGAACTGCGGAGCGAAGAAACCGGAGAAGAAGATGCAGTATCGCTGCAGCAGGTGCGGATGGAAACCGGCAGATCCGGAGAATCCACCGAAATTCTGCCCGGAGTGCGGTGATCCGTTCGGACCGGAGGATGCAGTATAGATCAGAAAGAGAGATGGTCAGGAGCAAAATGCAGGGTAACTCCTGTCGGTTGTTGGATACAGAATGATGAAGTGAGGTGAATATATGGCGAAGATGCAGGAGTTTAAGTGTCCGTGCTGTGGTGGCTCCATAGAGTTTGACAGTTCTGTGCAGAAGATGAAGTGTCCGTTTTGTGATACGGAGTTTGATGTCGGGACGTTATCGGAATATGCCCAGACTGTGGAGGAAGAGCAGCCTGAGGATATGAGCTGGTCGGATGAGGCCGGCAGTGAGTGGCAGGACGGGGAGAGTGAGGGGCTGCGTACCTATGTGTGCAAGTCCTGTGGCGGTGAGATTGTGGGAGATGCCAATACGGCAGCAACGGCCTGCCCGTTTTGCGGAAGTCCGGTGGTAATGACCGGGCAGCTGTCCGGTGCACTGAAGCCGGATTATGTGATCCCGTTTAAGTTGGACAAGAAAGCGGCAAAGGAGAGGCTGAAAAAGCATCTTACCGGTAAGAGACTTTTGCCGAAAGCATTTAAGTCAGAGAATCATATCAGCGAGGTTAAGGGCATCTACGTTCCGTTTTGGCTGTATGACACAGACGCAGACGCAGATATCCGTTACCGTGCAACAAAGACCCGGTTCTGGAGCGATAGTGATTATGATTATACGGAGACCAGCTATTATGCAGTACACAGAAGTGGTTCTCTTGGTTTTGATCATGTACCGGTGGATGGCTCTGCCAGCATGGAAAATGATCTGATGGAGTCTATAGAGCCTTTTGATTTCAAAGAAGCGGTGGATTTTCAGACTGCGTATCTGGCTGGATATTTTGCAGATAAATATGATGTGACAGCGAGCGAGTGTGAGGAACGTGCCAATGAGCGTATCCGCCGCAGCACAGAGGCTGCATTCCGGGATACGGTGAGAGGATACGCCAGTGTGGTACCGGAGAATACCAGTATCCGGCTTCATAACGGGACAACGAAATATGCGTTATATCCCGTATGGATCCTGCAGACGAAGTGGAAGGGGGATAATTACATATTTGCCATGAATGGTCAGACAGGGAAATTTGTGGGAAATCTGCCTACAGACAAGAACGCTTTTGCACGATGGTTCCTGGGAACAACGGGGGTCGTGGGTGTGATCACTTATATTATCCTGTATCTGATCTGGGCTTTGTAGGGAGGTGGATGCCATGAAAAAAAGAATATCTGTATTTTTGATATCGATCCTTTTGTGTCTGGCATGTGCTTTTCCGGTATGGGCAGGCACCGTAAGCCGTCTGGATGACCAGGCGGGACTTCTGGATGCAGAGCAGCAGGAGAGCCTGAGCAGTACTCTGGATGAGATCAGTGAGCGGGATCAGGTAGATGTTGTGGTCGTTACCGTTAACAGTCTTGAGGGAAAAACAGCCCAGGCGTATGCGGAGGATTATTTTATTGACCATGGATATGGGCAGGGGGAAAATGGTGACGGTATTTTATTCCTGTTGGATATGGGAGACCGTAACTGGGCCATTGCAACACACGGATATGCGATAGAAGTGTTTACGGATGCCGGACAGTCCTACATCATGGATCAGGTGAAGCCTTATTTAAGTGACGGTGATTATAACGAAGCGTTTCATAAGTTTGCCACGGAATGCGATGATTTTATCACGCAGGCAGATGAGGCAGAGCCATACGATGTGGAAAACCTTCCGGATGAGCCTTTTGCGGTTGGGATAAACCTGCTGATCGCTCTTGCTGTGGGGCTTGTGGCAGGATTACTGGTGACCGGAAATATGAGAAGAAAGCTGAAAACTGTGCGAAAACAGGATCGGGCGGCTTCTTATGTGCGGCAGGGCAGTATGAATGTGACCAGAAGTAATGATTTTTACCTCTACAGTACGGTATCAAAATCCGCAAAACCGAAAAATGAGGACAATAACGGTGGTTCCAGCACCCATACATCATCTTCCGGTGATACCTTCGGTGGTTCCAGCGGGAAATTCTGAGAAGATCATCAGGAAAAACAGAATATGATAAAAAAAGAAAGACTGCTGTACCGGAATGGTAGGGCAGTTTTTCTTTTTTCTGTGTGCGAAAGTATGTCTCTGTGGCGGCAGAAACAGGGAATTGCCGTTTATTTTTTGCATTCCGGAAATAACTTTATCTATTTAATAGGTTGAAATCCGTCGAAAAGTGCGTTATGATAATAACAATTATCCACACCAGTGCGTTAAAATTTTACAGCACAGGGGAAATCGGAGGAGTGAATAAAATGGAGTACAAGATTGCCCTGATTCCGGGAGACGGAATCGGTCCGGAGATTGTTGCCGAGGCCAAAAAAGTTTTAGACAGAGTATGTGAGAAATACAGTCATAAATTTTCATACACAGAGGTTCTTTTAGGAGGGGCATCCATTGATGCTCACGGAGTACCTCTTACAGAGGAAGCCATTGCCCAGGCAAAAGCTTCTGATGCAGTACTGATGGGTTCCATTGGCGGTGATGCCAAGACATCCCCGTGGTACAAGCTGGAGCCGTCCAAACGCCCGGAGGCAGGTCTTCTTGCGATCCGTAAGGCGCTGAACCTGTTTGCAAACCTTCGTCCGGCTTATCTTTACAATGAGCTTCGTGATGCATGCCCGCTCCGTGATGAGATCATCGGAGATGGTTTTGACATGATCATTGTAAGAGAGCTTACAGGAGGTCTTTACTTCGGAGCAAGAAAGACTACTGAGGAGAACGGAGTCCGCACAGCAGTAGATACTCTTTCTTATAATGAGAATGAGATCCGCCGTATTGCCATTAAGGCATTTGAGATCGCACGTAAGAGAAGAAATAAGGTTACAAGTGTAGATAAAGCCAATGTTCTTGATTCTTCCAGACTCTGGAGAAGTGTAGTAGAGGATGTGGCAAAGGGCTATCCGGATGTAACACTGGAGCATATGCTGGTTGATAACTGTGCAATGCAGCTGGTACGTGATCCGAAGCAGTTTGATGTTATCCTTACAGAAAACATGTTCGGAGATATCCTCTCTGATGAGGCAAGTATGGTGACCGGTTCCATTGGAATGCTTTCCTCCGCAAGCTTAAATGAGACAAAGCTTGGTCTCTATGAGCCGAGCCACGGTTCAGCACCGGATATCGCAGGACAGAACAAGGCAAACCCGATCGCAACCATTCTTTCCGCAGCCATGATGCTGAGATATTCTCTGGATCTTGATAAAGAAGCAGATGCTGTGGAAACAGCAGTACAGAAGGTTCTTACAGAGGGTTACAGAACAGGAGATATCATGTCTGACGGATGCAAGCTTGTCGGAACCAAAGAGATGGGCGATCTGATTGCAGATGCCATCGCATAAATAAAGACGAACAAAACGAAACAGAACAAAAAAGAATCGATATCAGGTAAAAGAAGACGATAAACAGATATCGGATCCTATCGTAAAGAATAAAAAGGAGAGACCTTAAAAATGAAAAGTGATACCGTAAGAAAAGGCACACAGCAGGCACCACATCGTTCCCTGTTCAATGCCCTTGGAATGACAAAGGAAGAAATGGACAAACCACTGGTAGGAATCGTAAGTTCTTATAACGAGATCGTACCGGGACATATGAACCTTGACAAAATTGTAAATGCTGTAAAGCTCGGTGTTGCAATGGCTGGCGGCACACCGGTTGTATTTCCGGCGATCGCAGTATGTGACGGAATCGCAATGGGACACGTTGGAATGAAATATTCCCTTGTAACACGTGACCTGATCGCAGATTCCACAGAGGCCATGGCACTGGCTCATCAGTTCGATGCTCTGGTCATGGTTCCCAACTGTGACAAAAACGTACCTGGCCTTCTGATGGCAGCGGCAAGGATCAACGTTCCTACTGTATTCGTAAGCGGCGGTCCGATGCTTGCCGGCCATGTAAAAGGACACAAAACCAGTCTTTCCAGTATGTTTGAGGCAGTAGGATCCTATGCAGCAGGAACCATCACAGCAGATGATCTGGAAGAATTCGAAAACAAAACCTGCCCGACCTGCGGATCATGTTCCGGTATGTACACTGCGAACAGCATGAACTGCCTGACAGAGGTTCTCGGTATGGGACTGAAAGGAAACGGTACCATCCCGGCAGTATACTCTGAACGTATCCGTCTTGCAAAGCATGCAGGAATGCAGGTAATGGAAATGTACAAAAGGAACATCCGCCCAAGAGACATTATGACAAAAGAGGCAGTTTTAAATGCACTTACAGTAGATATGGCACTTGGATGCTCCACAAACAGTATGCTTCATCTTCCGGCTATCGCACATGAGATCGGAATGGATTTTGATATCAGCTTTGCAAATGAGATCAGTGAGAAGACCCCGAACCTTTGCCACCTTGCACCGGCAGGCCCGACCTACATGGAAGATCTTAATGAGGCCGGTGGTGTCTATGCGGTCATGAATGAGCTGAACAAGCTGGGACTTCTCCATACAGAGTGTATGACAGTAACCGGAAAAACAGTAGGTGAGAATATCAAAAACTGTGTAAACCTGAATCCGGATGTTATCCGCCCTATCGACAATCCGTATACAAAGACAGGCGGACTTGCCGTACTGAAAGGAAACCTTGCACCGGATGGTGGTGTTGTAAAACGTTCTGCAGTTGTACCGGAGATGCTGGTACATGAAGGTCCTGCACGTGTATTTGACAGCGAGGATGACGCAATTGTTGCCATCAAGAGCGGTAAGATCGTAGAGGGAGATGTTGTGGTCATCCGCTATGAGGGACCAAAGGGTGGTCCTGGAATGAGAGAGATGCTGAATCCTACATCTGCTATTGTGGGAATGGGACTTGGTTCTTCCGTAGCCCTGATCACCGACGGACGTTTCAGCGGTGCATCCAGAGGAGCCGCTATCGGACACGTATCACCGGAGGCAGCAGTAGGCGGCCCGATCGCGCTGGTTGAGGAAGGCGATATCATCAGCATCAATATTCCGGAGCTGAAACTGGAGATCAAGGTTTCAGATGAAGAGATGCAGGCTAGAAGAGAAAAATGGCAGCCAAGAGAGCCGAAGGTGACAACCGGATATCTGGCAAGATACGCTTCCATGGTAACATCCGGAAACCGTGGTGCGATCCTGGAAGTACCGAAAGCAAAATAAGGAGGAACGAAAGATATGCAGCTTACAGGTGCAGAGATCATCGTAGAATGTCTGAAGGAACAGGGCGTTGATACCGTATTTGGATATCCGGGCGGCGCGATCCTGAATGTTTACGATGCCTTATATGAATACAAAGATGAGATCACACATGTACTGACCTCCCACGAGCAGGGTGCATCCCATGCTGCTGACGGTTATGCAAGAGCGACCGGAAAGGTGGGTGTCTGCCTGGCAACCTCCGGTCCAGGAGCAACTAACCTGGTAACAGGGATCGCGACTGCATACATGGATTCCGTACCGATGGTAGCCATTACTGCAAACGTAGGAAGACCACTCCTGGGAAGAGATTCTTTCCAGGAGGTTGATATCGCAGGTATCGTAATGCCTGTAACAAAATACAGTTTCATCGTAAAGAATATCGAAGATCTTGCAGATACGTTAAGAAGAGCATTTTATATTGCAAAAAGCGGAAGACCCGGCCCGGTGCTTGTGGATGTCCCGAAGGATATCACAGGAATGAAATATGAATATGAGCCATGCCATCCGGCTACGGTTAACCGTGAGATCAAAAGTATCCGTAAAGAAGATATTGATCAGGCACTGGAAATGATCAGAGAGGCAGAGAAACCGTTTATTTTTGTTGGCGGCGGATGTGTGATCTCCGGTGCTGACCAGGAAGTACGTGAGCTGGCTCGCAGAATCCAGGCTCCTGTCTGCGATACTCTGATGGGCAAGGGTACCTTCCCGGGAGAAGATCCTCTCTATACAGGTATGGTAGGTATGCACGGAACCAAGACTTCCGATCTTGGCGTAACAGAGTGCGATCTTCTTATTGTTCTCGGTGCACGCTTCAGTGACCGTGTAACAGGAAATACCAAAACTTTTGCACATAATGCAAAAATCCTTCAGATCGATGTGGATGCTGCGGAGATCAATAAAAATATCAAAGTGGATGCCAGTGTGATCGGTGATGTGAAGGAAGTGCTGAAACGCCTTCTGGAGGAAATTCCGAAGAAAGAACATCCGGAGTGGATCGCACATATCCAGGAATTGAAATCAAAATATCCGCTGAATTATGATCACACACAGCTTACAGGTCCGTATATTATAGAGAAGCTTTATGAGTTGACCAACGGTGATGCGATCATCTCCACAGATGTTGGACAGCATCAGATGTGGGCGGCGCAGTATTATAAATACAAAGAGCCGAGAACTCTTCTTACTTCCGGCGGCCTTGGAACCATGGGCTACGGCCTTGGCGCTGCAATTGGCGCGAAGATGGGCAGACCGGAAAAAACAGTTGTAAATATAGCAGGTGACGGATGCTTCCGTATGAATATGAATGAGCTGGCAACAGCTGCACGCTGTGGCAGACAGCTGATCCAGATTGTTATGAACAATCATGTACTGGGCATGGTGCGTCAGTGGCAGACGCTTTTCTATGGAAAGAGATACTCTTCCACAGTACTGGATGATGCCGTTGATTTTGTGAAATTATCAGAGGCGCTGGGTGCAAAAGCCATTCGTGTGACAAAGATGGAGGATGTGGAGCCTGCACTTAAGATGGCACTGGCAGCAGAGGGACCTGTCGTTCTGGATTGCTGGATCGATCAGGATCTGAGTGTGTTCCCGATGGTACCGGCTGGTGCGAACCTTGATGATGTATTTGACGAGGAGGATATGAAGAAACATGAGTAGAGTGTATAATTTTTCTGCCGGACCGGCAGTGCTTCCAGAGGAAGTACTCAAAGAAGTAGCGGATGAGATGATGGATTATAACGGCACAGGAATGTCTGTTATGGAAATGAGCCACAGAAGTGCAGCTTTTCAGGAGATCATTGATACTGCAGAGAAAGATCTTCGCGAGCTTATGAACATTCCGGATAACTACAAGGTACTTTTCCTTCAGGGAGGAGCATCCCAGCAGTTTGCCATGATCCCGATGAACCTCATGAAAAACAAGGTCGCAGATTATATCGTAACAGGACAGTGGGCAAAAAAAGCTTATCAGGAAGCTCAGAAATACGGAAAAGCAAACAAGATCGCATCTTCTGAAGATAAAACCTTCAGCTATATCCCGGACTGCAGTGATCTGCCGATCAGCCCGGATGCAGACTACGTATACATCTGTGAGAACAACACCATTTACGGCACAAAATTCAAAAAACTTCCAAACACAAAAGGTAAGACTCTGGTAGCAGATGTATCCTCCTGCTTCCTGTCTGAGCCGGTGGATGTAAGCAAATATGGTATTATCTATGGCGGTGTTCAGAAGAACATCGGACCGGCAGGCATGGTTATCGTGATCATCCGTGAGGACCTGATCACAGAGGATGTTCTTCCGGGAACCCCAACCATGCTTACTTATAAGACACATGCAGACGCAGGCTCTCTTTACAATACGCCGAATGCTTACTGCATCTATGTATGCGGAAAAGTATTTAAATGGCTGAAGAAGATGGGCGGTCTGGAAGTGATGAAACAGCGCAATGAGGAAAAAGCAAAAATCCTTTATGATTACCTGGATTCCAGCAAGCTGTTCAAAGGAACTGTAGTTCCGGAAGACAGATCTCTTATGAATGTACCGTTCGTAACCGGTGACAAGGAAATGGATGCCAAGTTTGTTAAAGAGGCAACTGAAGCAGGACTTGTAAACCTGAAAGGACACCGTACTGTTGGCGGAATGCGTGCCAGCATCTATAATGCCATGCCAAAGGCCGGCGTAGAGGCACTGGTTGCATTCATGAAAAAATTCGAGGAGGAGAATGCATAATGTTCCAGTATCATTGCCTGAATCCTATCGCTGAAAAAGGTCTGAAACTTTTTGGCGATAATTATAAAAAAACAGAGACCGCTGACCAGTGTGATGCAATCCTTGTAAGAAGTGCAAAAATGCACGACATGGAGCTGCCGAAGAGCGTTTGCGCAGTTGCACGTGCAGGTGCAGGCGTCAATAATATTCCGGTTAAGGAGTATGCAGAGAAGGGCGTTGTTGTATTCAACACACCTGGAGCCAACGCAAACGGCGTAAAAGAGCTGGTACTTGCAGGTATGCTCCTTGCATCCAGAGATATCGTAGGAGGTATCGAGTGGGTTGCACAGGAGAAAGATAAAGAGCACATCGGCAAGCTTGCCGAGAAGCAGAAAAAACAGTTCGCAGGATGCGAGATCAGCGGCAAAAAGCTTGGTATCATCGGTCTTGGAGCCATCGGAGCCATGGTGGCAAACGCAGCATGCGGTCTTGGCATGGAAGTATATGGCTATGACCCATATCTTTCTATTGATGCGGCATGGAACCTGTCCAGAACCATCAAGCACAGCAAGAGCCTGGATGAGATCTACAGCCAGTGCGATTATATCACCATTCATGTGCCGCTTCTTGACAGCACTAAGAAGATGATCAACAAAGAAGCTTTCGATAAGATGAAGGACGGCGTAGTTCTTCTGAATTTTGCAAGAGATCTTCTTGTTGATGAGGATGCGCTGATCGAGGCTGTTGAGAGTGGCAAGGTTAAGAAGTATGTAACTGACTTTGCAAATGAGACAGTTGCAGGACGCGAGGGTATTCTGGTAACTCCGCATCTTGGTGCGTCTACAGAGGAATCTGAAGAAAACTGTGCAGAGATGGCTGTAAAGGAGATCCGCGATTACCTTGAGAATGGTAATATTAAGAATTCTGTGAATTATCCGAACTGTGATATGGGTACCTGTGTGGCTGTTGGAAGAATCTCTCTTGCGCACAGCAACACACCGAATATGATCAGTCAGGTTACCAAGATCCTTGGATCCGAGGGATTGAATATTGCGGATATGACGAATAAGAGTAAAGGGGAGTTTGCTTATACTCTTATTGATCTTGAGAGTGCGGCGTCTGCTAAGGCGTTAGATGAACTCAAGGAGATTGAGGGAATGTACAGGGTGCGTGTTGTTAAGTAAAGTAACAAGAGGTTAGAAATACTTTTTTTTAAATACTGTGTGGCGTTTGCTTTTTTGGCGAAGGGCATGCAGTATTTTTTTGAGGAAAAAGGAAAACCGCAAAGGGGCCGCAAAGCCGCGGCCCCTCTGCACACCCCTCGGGCTTTTTTTTAGGAGTGCTTGGTTGTGGAGGACGGGAGTTTTGTTGACTTGTGTCTGTATGCGACGGTGCTGGGAACGAAAGGTTGAGCCGATGGAGGAGAACGGCCTGAAGGGGTTGTTGAGAGTGAAAAAGTCTTGAGGCCGTTATAGGTATGTGACGGTATTGGAGGTGGAAGGTTGAGCCGAGAGTGAGGGTGGGAGGGCGTTGGTAGGTCTCGATGTGCGGGGCACATCTGCGGATTTTTTGGAATAATATAGAAGTGAATTTGAGTGGTAAATATATCAAATGCAGATATATTAAATGATCAAATGCAAATATATCAAATGTAAATATATCAAATGCAGATATATCAAATTCAAATATATCAAATAATCAAATGTAAATATATCAAATACAAATATAATGTGCAAATATAATATGCGTAATGATATTGGTTGTAAATTTTTATACGATAAGATATTAATAAAAATATATGATATAACAGGAAAAATATGAAGAACACACAACAATTGGCGGATAGGCGCGAAGCGTCGTTTCCGCGGTACGTGCCCGGAAAGAGGGGGTGCAGGGGGAGAAAAACGGGCTTCGTAACTTTGAGTGCTTTCTCCCCCTGCGGTGTTTTCTCAGCTTTTCAAAGCCAATAAACAAAAAAATAATTCAATAAAAGAAAAACATACACTACTTGCGGGATGCAATGAAGTCAAGAACTTCATCTCTTTCAGGCATTACGCGGAGTGCTCCCTTCTTTGTTGTGATGAGAGAAGCTGCTGCATTTGCAAAAGTAAGCAGCTCTGCAAGGTTTTCGTCAGTGAGATCCTCAAGACCGTGTTCCAGCACATAATTCAGGGTGCTTGCACAGAAGGTGTCTCCTGCACCGGTGGTTTCAATGGTTTTTTCCTGAAGGAAAGGAGCAGCTTCGACCTTCCGTCCGCGATAATAAGCGCGGCTTCCGTCTTTTCCCATTGTGATCAGCACAAGCGGGATATGATATTTTTCTTCGATAAGGGCAGCACCCTTATCATAATCTGTTGTGTCAAAAAGAAATTCCACTTCATTATCAGAAATCTTCAGCACATCACAGCGTTCCATGCCGTATTCGATCTCTTTGCGGGCATCGTTCAGATCCTTCCAGAGTGGAGGGCGTAAGTTCGGGTCAAAGGTGATGATGCATCCGGCTTCTTTTGCCACGTCAAGAGCATAGCGGGTTGCTTCACGGACACCCTCATGTGTGGAAGAAAGCGTGCCGAAATGGAAGATCCTGGAATTGCGGATCAGATCGGCATCTACATCATCCTTTGTCAGCATCATATCTGCACCTGGATTACGGTAGAAAGAAAAATCACGGTCTCCGTCCGGGTAAGTATGTACAAAAGCAAGGGTAGTGTGAATTTCATCGTCCATGGCAAGATTTCTGGTATCAATGCCGCATTCTTCTACGGCAGCCTTCAGCTGCTTGCCGAACATGTCGTTTCCGACCTTTCCGATAAATGCAGTTTTTTTGCCAAGACGGTTCAGCATGGCAAGAACGTTACAGGGAGCTCCGCCCGGGTTTGCTTCGAAAGTAGGGTTTCCCTGGGAACTGTCACCGTTTTCTGTGAAGTCGATCAGAAGCTCGCCGAGAGCTGTTACATCATACTGTCTGTTTTCCATTGATGATTCCTCCTGATAAGTTATTTGTTTCATATTCTGCTTCATATTATAATCGTTACACATGATTTTGGGAAGGACCAAATCGAATTATTTTCTGTTCTGTTACCGGTTACTTGTGGTATTTTTTGCGAAGATTAGAATTGTTATCTTTATTTTTCTGTAAAATGGTGGTAAACTTAGTCTATAAAACAACAAATATGATGGAGGAGACGATTATGGCTGATAAAGCGTATGAATATATGGATTGGCCCCGGATCGAGGCAATCGTTTATGGGGAGGAGGCATCACCTCGTGATGTGATGCAGCCAAGGGTAACAGAGGATGGCGTTCTGATTCAGGGATTTTTTCCGGGAGCGGATGCTGCAGAGGTTGTTGTAGGGGAAAAGAGTTATCCGATGATCCTGGAAGATGAGGCTGGTTATTATGCTGTAATGCTTCCACTGAAAAGGATTCCGGAATATCGTTTCCGTGTGATAAGAGGAAGCAGGAAAGAGACTTTTTACGATGCGTATGAATGTCCATGCCAGATCACGGAAGAGGAGGAACGAGCTTTTTGTGCTGGTGTCTATTACAAGGCATACGAGAAGCTGGGAGCGCATCCGGGGACCTGTGGCGAGGTAGAAGGAACATATTTTGCTGTCTGGGCACCCAATGCAATCCGTGTCAGTGTGGTAGGTGATTTTGACAGGTGGGATGGAAGGCGTCTTCCGATGCATCGGATGCCAATGTCCGGAATTTTTGAGATTTTTGTTCCAGGTGTACAGGCAGGGGCCTCTTACCAGTATGAGATCAAGATCAAAGGCGGCAATGTACAGCGGAAGTCTGATCCTTACGGAAATGGAACCCAGGGAGCGCCGTCTGTGATTTCTGTTGTAACAGAGCTGGGGGATTTTTTATGGCAGGATGAAGCGTGGATGAAGGAACGTGAAAGGTTTGCCAGCCGTGAAGTTCCGGTTTCTATTTATGAAACGGATGTAACAGAGTGGAAAAACAGTGGTGAACTGGTGGAGTTTCTGAAGGAAACCGGTTATACGCATGTAGAATTTCATCCGGTGATGGAGTATCTTGACCGAAGTTCAGGAGGATATTCTACGTCTGCGTATTATGCTGTGACTACCCGTTTTGGGACTGCGGCAGATTTCCGGACACTGGTGGAGGATCTTCATCAGGCAGGGATTGGCGTGATACTGGACTGGACACCGGCTCAGTTTCCGCGGTTTGATGCAGGGCTTGAGAAATTTGACGGAACTCCTCTTTATGAAGTACAGGATCCGGCTATGGCCGTTCATCCGATGTGGGGCACCATGCTTTATAATTACGGAAGTCCTATGGTCAAAGATTTTCTTATTTCCAATGCGTTTTTCTGGCTGGATGAATTTCATGTGGACGGACTTCGGATGGATGATGTAGATGCGATGCTGTATCTGGATTTTGGAAGAGAGGCGGGACAGTGGACGGCTAATCTTTATAGTTCCAATGAGAATCTTCAGGCACTGGAGTTTCTGAAGCATCTGAATTCTATTGTGAAGAAGCAGTATCCGGGGATTCTTCTGATCGCACAGGAGGATGGTTTATGGCCGCAGCTTACAGACAGTGTGGAGAATGATCATCTGGGGTTTGACTATAAATGGAGTGGTGGCTGGACAAAGGATCTTCTTTTTTACCTGGAAGCAGAGCCTTTGGACAGACGAAATTATTATGATCAGCTGACGCTTTCCATGATGTATGCATATAGTGAGCATTATGTACTGACTCTGGGGAAGAGAGATGTGGGTACGTTAAAAGAGTTTCTGGAGAAGCTTCCGGGATCTTCAAGGCAGAAGGATGCTCAGCTGCGTGCTGCGTATGGCTATCTGATGCTTCATCCGGGTGTGAAGATGACTGCGCCGGATGGGGATGTGGGGCTGGAAATGAGGGCGTATCTGCATGATCTGAATGAACTTTACAGGAATCATCCGGCGTTGTATGCAATGGATGGTAATTCGGATGGGTTTGAGTGGATCCAGTTTACCAGCTATGATGAGAATGTGGTTGCGTTTCTTCGTAAGACGGAAAAGCCGGAAGAAACGATTCTTGCGGTGTGTAATTTTTCACCGGTATCTTATGACAGTTACCGGGTTGGTGTGCCTTTTGCGGGGAAATATAAGGAAATTTTCAACAGTGACAGTGAAAAGTTTGGCGGACAGGGTGTGGTGAACGCACGGGCGAAAGCGGCTGTTCATATGGAGTGTGATAACAGGGAGTTTTCTTTGAAGCTGAAGCTTCCGGCTTATGGTGTGGCGGTATTTGGGTGTACACCGGAGAAGGGGGATGTGAAGAAAAGCTCTGTGAAGAAAGGAAATGTGAAAAAGACTGCGGGGAAAAGCAGGAGAAAGCGTATGGATAAGGCGAAAATGAATGTGGTTGAAAAATCTGTGGCTGTAAAGGATGCGGTAAAGGTTGTGAAACGGGTGGCTTCTCGCAGGAAGGGGGCTTCCGGGGATGAGTGATGGTTTGTGAATTAAATGGGAATATGGTTTGGGGTGATTTGGGTGGTGAGGATTTGAGTGGATTGTAGGAAAAAGTGCTTGCATTTTTTGTAAAATACGGTATAATATCAGTTGTGTTTAGCACAAGCTGGAATAGCTCAGTCGGTAGAGCACTTCACTCGTAATGAAGGGGTCGTGAGTTCGAGTCTCATTTCCAGCTTATATATGACTGATGGGAGTCCGGTGTCTTTGGAATATGAAGATGCCGGGCTTTTTTTGGGTGTGTATGGATGTGGTCGAGGGACGCCAGAGGAAGGTGGTATCGCTCCGGGGATGGATGCAAGCGGGGATGGTTTTGAGGTTTTGAGAGGTGGATGTGGTTGAGGGACGCCAGAGGAAGGTGGCATCGCTCCGGGCAGGGACTCCGTCGGGGGATACTACTAGGGCTCCGTGAGACGGCTAAAAGCATTGCGGCAGGGCCAGAACTCGCCTCCGGCTCAGACAGCAGACCCTGCCGCAATAACGCCGTCTCCCGCAGCCCAAGTAGTAATCACTCCTCCTCCGCAGCAGCCCGGCCCGATGCCACCTTCCTCTGGCTGACGCTTCCAGCCGACAGGAAAAAAGCCAGAGCATGGGGCAGAAGCAAACATCAAAGAAACATCAAAGAATCCAGAATACAGGAACCAGATCGGCACAGCGTACCATCATAAATATCGAAGAATCCAGAACCAGATCGGCACAGCATACAACCATAAGTACCGAAGAATCCCAGAACCAGATCGCAGATCGGCACAGCGAACCACCATAAGTACCGAAGAATCCCAGAACCAGATCGCAGATCGGCACAGCATACCACCATAAGTACCGAAGAATCCCAGAACCAGATTGCAGATCGGCATAGCGTATCGCCATAAGTACCGAAGAATACAGAAACCAGATCGGCACAAAGTTCCATTCTGAGTACCGCATCATACAGACAAAAGTCAACAACGCAGCACACACAACAACGCAGAACTCCTTCCGTGCCCAAGAGGGTGGGGGTGCAGGGGAGACTGTCCGAAAACTCGGATAATCTAATCTGATGAGAAAAAGATTGATATGCTCTTGTGAGCGTTCAATATAAATTAAAATTG
>NZ_JBQHWA010000041.1:0-21778 GCF_052064225.1 Blautia massiliensis (ex Liu et al. 2021)
AAAAGCTGTATGAGAGGGGTATGTTACTGTCTGCTGCTTAGCAGGCAGAACTTCTCATTTTAATTTGTACTAAATCTTGACATAGGACCAAACAGTTTGGATGCTGCGGTTCTTTCTTCTTTTATTTCCCGTCTTTTCTTATCTTCCATTATTTCTTTCCTTCTTTCTTTTCATTTTTGAGCCAGATCCATAAAGCAGTCATAACTGTTACCATTCCGCTCAGGATCTGATACCACTCTTCTTCTGAAAATGGGAGTGGATTTCTGCCTGTCAGTTCCAGGATCTGATTCGTCAGTGCGATCATAAGCACTGTCATCCGGATCAGTACATCTCTTGGAAATCTGATCTTTCGTTTGATCTTCATTCGTTTTCCACCTTCTTTCATCTCCGGTAAAGCTGGCCTTCACTTTACGCTCTGTAGTCAAAAACATATGTTTTACGCTTTATATAATATCGAACATCTGTTTGTTTTTAAATTACATATATGTTATTTTTCGTAACATATATGTAGAATCGAATATTTTTATCTCCAATCCTGTGCTTCCCTGCACGCTTTATCACTGTTTCTGAACAGTCTGATAACTTCTTCTTCCGAAATACCCAGAAAACTGACGATCTGAAAAAACAGCAGGATACTCATGGCATTTTCTCCATTTTCGATCCTGGAGATCGTCATCTTGGATACATCTACGCCTTCCGCCAGTTCTTCCTGACTGTACCCGCCTTTTCTCCGACATATACGGACATATTCTCCGATCTGATATAATTTCTGCTCTTCATTCTTCATTTTCTTTTCCCCCTTATAAAGAAAAAAGCCAGGAAAACACCCCTGATATTAAAATCAGGGAAGTATTTCCTGGCTTTGAGTCTGGCTCTTACGCAATCTACGGTTGCCGGCCGGCTTCTCACTCAGTTTTTATGTGGTTTTCTTATCTCTTATGTGTTCTGTAATAAAAGATCTGCCTTCTGTATTGCTGTTCATTGCAATGTGCCAGCTGTATCTCCACCTCTTTTCTGCATCTGGGACATTTGATCCGGAGGATTCCGGAACAGTCACCTGTCAGATCGAACAATCTGCTGTTGGAGCAACTCGGGCAATGTACTCGTATTGCTTTTCTGTCGGGTGTTCTTTCTTCGATGTTCACCACTTCTCACGCTCCTCTTTTTACGAATATATGTTCGCTTCTTATATTTTCCATTATACAAACTTATGTTCGCTTTTGCAATAGTAAATTTTCCCTCCGACAGCTTTCCAATCTCCCACGTTCATGCTATACTGAACCTATCTCTGTCTGCCCGTTTCAGTCATGGGGCAGACTTATTTTTTTCAGGAAAGGATTTATTTATGAAGCGTATCAAAAATATCGATCTGCTCCGTGCGGGGGCGATCCTCTACATTATGCTGTATCACTGCTACGTTCTGTCCGGGCAGCCATGGCAGTCGCATACAGCCATCCACACACTTCTGACTCTTGGAGGTGAAGTAGGAGTTACACTGTTTTTCCTGTTAAGCGGATATGGGATTTATCTTTCCCTTTTTTCTTCGGAGGCGCGAGGCTGTCTCCCCGGCTGGCGGGCTTTTATGAAAAAGCGCTGCATCCGCATTATGCCCCAGTATTATGTATGTATCACGGTCCTTCTGATCTTTATGTCCACGCAGATGTTCAGCAATGAGGGACTTCGGCATATCCTGGCGTATTATACTTTTACGGAGAACTTTTCCCCGGTGACTCATGGTTCCATCAATGGTGCGCTGTGGACGATGGGCGTGATCTTTCAGTTTTATCTGATCGCCCCGTTCCTTTACAAGGCAGTCCGGAAAAACTGGCTCGTCTCTGCCATTGTGTCCATTGTTTTCACTGTTATCTGCAGGTTCGCAGTCGTCCGTTATCTCCACGCTTCCGGTGTTTCAGATACCTCTGTATATTTTGTATACGAGCGTCAGGTATTCTCTGCGTTGGATAATTTCGTGCTGGGAATGGCTGCTGCCGCTTTCTGGAAACAGACCGGAAATCGTATGCAGGATTACCGGCTGAAGCTTGGACTTCCGGTTTCTATTGCAAGCACCGCACTGATCCTGGTATGGATCTTTTATTATCACAGTCACGGGCTTTATGGCACTGCTCCCTCCGGTTATCCCGCCCATTCCATCCTGGCGGTCCTGCTCAGTATACTGCTTGTGGGCTTCTCCCTCCTGCCGGAAATGGATTTCAGGTTCCTGCGTCCGCTGTACTTCGTAGCCCGGAACCAGTACGGGATCTATCTGTGGCATATGCCCATCATCATGATCCTGCAGGCCAATGCGCCATGGTTCAACACCATGAGCCAGCAGCGCTTCTGGCTGTTTTTGCCATGTATGGTGGTCATCACCTGCGTATTCGGCTATTTTGCAACCCGCTTTATCGATCATCCCGCTTCTGCGAAAAAGAAAGGATAACTTCCCATGAAAGACAGAACCACCGTTAACCACAATATCCGCAAGCATTTTAACGAACTGATCTACAACACAGCCCGTTACACAGAGATCGCATTATCCATCGTGATCATTATCGTGATCGCACTGTCCGGACTGCGTCTGATCCTTACAACTGCCGGTACCTCCATCATGGATATGGACACCAGCTTTTTTACCAGTTTCCTGTCACAGGCACTGTCTCTTGTAGTCGGTGTGGAGTTTGTAAAAATGCTCTGCCGCCATTCCGCCCAGACTGTTGTGGAGGTCCTGCTTTTTGCAACAGCAAGGCAGATGGTCGTGGAACATCTCGATCCTGTACAGACACTGATCGGTATCATCGGTATCGCCATTCTTTTTGCCGTCCGGAAATATCTGATGACGGACAGTGATGATATGACCCCGCATCAGAAGAACGCTTCAGAAGAATCTTCAAAAAAAGCTTTCTCTTCTGAGGGCAAATGAGCATAATTGCAGAAAAGCTCCAACTGTATCCCGATATTGATACGGTTGGAGCTTTTCTTATAAATTGCATTGATATAAACCCTATACGATACTATTGTCCACGTCGGACCAGCTGCATGCCCACAGCAGCTATCTCCAGATAATATACCCCGCATAGATCAGGTACATACACACCATGGAAATTCCCTCTTTCCGGCTGATCCTCTGCTTTGTGGCCGCATAGATCCACACGATCAGCGAGAACACGATAAGTATGACAATATCAATAATATTTTCCCGGATCAGTGCCACCGGATTGATGGCAGATGCAACTCCGAGAACCATCAGAATATTGAAAATATTGGAGCCTACCGCATTTCCCACAGCCATATCCACTTCGTTCTTTCTGGCTGCAACCACGGAAGTCACCAGCTCCGGAAGGGAAGTTCCGATAGAAACAATGGTCAGTCCCACCAGTGTCTGGCTCATTCCAAGATCAATGGCAATGCGACTGGCAGCATCCACAGTAAGATCTCCGCCAAAGGCAATGGCAAGTGCGCCTCCCACAATAAAGAGGATGCTCTTCGGCCAGGAAAGGATGCCGATTTCTTCTTCCAGCTCTTCCATTCCTTCCATGTCCACATTTTTTCCTGCTGCCCTGGCCTTCATGGCACTTTGGATCATTACCACAATATAGCCTGCAAAAAATCCCAGCAGGATCATTCCATCCAGATGACCAAGTCTCATTCCGATCGTATCTCCTGCTGCCAGGATCCCCAGCCCCAGAAGAAGGAGCGCACAGATCATGGAAAACGGAATATCCCTCCGGATGGTTTCCTTCTGTACCAGGATCGGCGTCAGGATGGAACAGACTCCAACAACTACCATCAGGTTAAAAATATTGGAACCTACCACATTGCTGACCGCAAGCTCATTGTTATTGACCAGTGACGCTGTAACGCTGACTGCAGTTTCCGGCAATGATGTTCCCATTGCCACAATAGTAAGGCCGATGATGATCGGCGGCACCTTCAGCCTTTTTGCGATACTGGAGCTTCCTTCTACAAAGAAATCCGCACCCTTCATCAGGAACACAAAGCCGATCACAAGAAAAACTAACACAAGGATCAGCGGTGAACTGTTTACCAGATTTTCCATTTTTCTTCTCACTTTCTGTTTTTATTTCCCACAACCTGGAGATTCATTGTCGCCCGCCCTGCTGAAAAAATTCTTTCCGGCATTCTTTTGTTACATAAAAAAGACCCATGTATGCCCTGCTGCAATAAAATATAACAAAGCATACATGAGTCTCATTCTTTAAGATTTGCCAGGTTTTTCAGAAAAAACCGGGTCTGTTGACAAATCACACTTACGTGCGAACTACTCCCTCATGGAATTAAAATTTTCAATTTTTTTCAATTTAACAGAATTGTTTTTAAAAGTCAACCCCTGGCCGGTGACTTTTCTTTACCGAAAGCACATATTTTATGTATCTTTATTATTTTCTGCTTTCAGAAACAATCCCCTTCAGAATCTGTAAGACTCCGTCTTCACTGTATGACGGACATACTTCCCTGGCTGCTGCCTGCACTTCCGCTCTGGCATTGGCTACCGCATAGCTCCTTCCCGCTTTCTGGAGCATGGCAATATCGTTGAGGTTATCTCCAAATGTACAGGTTTCCTCCGGAGAAATCCCTAACTGTTGCTGGATAAATTCGACAGCTGTACTTTTTTCACCCTCCGGCGGTGTACTGTCCATCCATTCTTTTCCGGCAGCCGCCAGCGTTACCTTATCCCTCCATGCCGGTGTAAAATACGGTGCACAAAGCTCCTCGCACCGTTCCTGGTGATAGACAGAGAATTTCAGCACCTGTTTTCCCTGAAGAGAAGAAAGATCATCCACTTTTCTCATATCATAGCCATAGGAATCCCGCAGCCACCGGAACATCCTTCCATTCTCATTCTCCGCATAGCAGCACTCCGGTGTGGCAATAAAGCAGTCACATTCCGGCATTTTTTCTTTCACCATATGATGCATGCGTTTCCAGACCTCATCCGGAAGTGTATGTACCTTCAGGATCTTATCATTCTTCCGGATCACCGTACCGCCATCTGACACAAAATACACCAGATCCTTCACCGGCTCAAACAGCTTCCTCTCACTGTCATACTGCCGCCCGGAACACACCACAAAGGTGATTCCCAGCTCAGTCAGCTTCCGGATCACTGTCATATATTCCGGATTGATAGTCATGGTCCCGTCTTTTACAAGAGTTCCATCTACGTCTGTTGCGATCAGTTTTATCATGTTGTTTTTACTCCTCTCCCATCTGAAATACCAATATCCTCTCTCTCTGATTTTTCCCGTCGAAAAGATCCTGACAGTCGATCTCGTCCAGGAATTCCAGTTCCTCTACGGTCATCAGATATGAAATATATTCATCAGATGGATAATAGAAAAAGAGTAGCATTTCCCTTGTTTTTTCGTACCAGGATTCCCGGATACGGCCGATGACGCTTCTCAGTATTTCCACAGAAAACGGATTGAAAAAATAAAATCTGTCTGCGGACTCCGGCACCTGAAAAAGGGCCGCATTCTCCAGTATAAATGATGTTTTTGTCCCGGAAACAGCCCGCTGCCTGTTTTCTTCTGCGGCTTTTGTCATACGTTCATCGTACTCCACGCCTGTAGTCCGGCATCTGACCTGCCACGCCAGAAAAAAGTCCACTCTGCCTTTTCCACATCCGTAGTCGATCAGATGATTCTTTTTCCCCAGATATCCACAATAAGCCAGCCGTTCCAGCACCCCGTACGGCGTTGGCTCGTATGGATAACAGTACTGATCCGATCTGGAATCGTCACGACCGGTGGTTTTGATCTTCAGCAGCTTATCATATTTTACTTCATTTTGATCCATGCCTCTGTTAATCTCCGTTCGCTACATCGGGCAGCTTCTTTTTTCCTCTTTATCCATATCTCCATGGACATACCTGGCATTGAACTCCATATTGATCTCACGGATCTCTTTCTTTCCGTCAATATAATCCTGATACATATCCGCAAGTCTCGCCATACAGCCATCACAGTTCGCGGAAATATTTCCAAGAGATTCCTCCACGATCTGTTTACGTTCCTCTTTTGTTGTATCTTTGATCAGATATCCTGGCATTGTTTTTTCCTCCTGATAGGTTCACCTCTATTTCAGGTGTTTTGTGCTTTCATTATTGTTTACTTTTTCCTGTGAAAAAAGCTGCTTGTATCAGACAAACAGCTTTACAAAAATTTTTCTTTTCTGTTTTTTTATTCTACTCTGGCCAAATGTCAGTGTCAACACAATTTTTCGCCTATTTCCGAAGATAAAAAGCCACCTCAAAACCCGTATTTAAAAAATCGGCCGTTTTCGCCAATAAACTGTGGAGCTGCATTTAACAGTTCCACAGTTATTTAATAATAGATCATCTGGTAATAGAAAATCTCTGAAAATCAACATTTCTATTTTTTTCAAATTCACCAATCAGAGCTTCATTATCATTCACTGAATATATTTTGTCATATCCTGCAAGAACATCAGAATCTGTATTTTTAATGTAACGTCTGAGATCTGCTTTTGAATAATGAGGAATAACTGTCCCATTAAATAAGGACAATGCCCTATAATCATCAAGATCCTCCGTATCTCTGTCAAAATCCAATGCCAGGCGAACATCGATTCCGGCAAGCATTGCACCGGCGCTGCTGCCAATATAAGTTGCATTATTTTCTAACATACTTCTTTTTATTAAACCTGCAAGTTTTTTAATCCTTATCTCCTTTAAAATTTCAAATGTATTTCCTGCTGTAACATAGTAATACTCGAAAAAATCCGAAAAATCTCCTGCTTCAGCCTCTGAAGTCACAAATATGTTACTTTTTTCAAACCCCATTGATATACATGCATCTTTTAGTTTCTCAGTAATTCTATATTTCTTTATGTCCACAAGCAAAATCTTTTTGTTTTCTCTGTCTCCCATATCTGAAATAGCTCTATGTATCAGTCTATCTCCCATTTGCGTACAAAGCCCCTGTGACGTCAAAATTATTTTCCCCATATCTGCAACCCTCTCATCAGATAATAATGTCACACATAATACTCCTTCCCGTCGTTCAATCTAAGACATGCTAACCTTCCGCCTCTATTTCTTCGCTCATTACCGGTATCAATATCTATGTATCTTTCTCCATAATAGATATTAGCTTGTCCATATTCAGTAAGAAAGAGTGTTGCATAATGTCCGACTATGATTCTTTTATCAAACTTGATCTTTTGAGGAATATAATGAATATCATCGGAAAACAAATATTGTTCCTGGTCCCATGCTGCAGCACTGTCTACAGACTTCTGAATATCAACCAGTCCAGTCTTTGGATCAATAATCTCAAAATCCGCATGATATCCAGAATGAGTAAGGAAATAACTCTTATCTTTAATAATGATATTCCGATATATAGGAAGTCCTTTCAAAAACATCAGGATATCCGCTTTCTTATCTGCCGATAATCTATCTACTTCCTGTCGAGTAGCAGTTCCTCCACAGGCATCCCATATTTCTGCTGTAACAATTCCCTGAAGGTATCTTTCAAATAAATATTCATGATTTCCCTTGAGCAGATAGATATTTTCGCTTTTCCAAATAAAATCCAAAAGGCAAAGATTTTCTTTTCCTTTATCAACTATATCTCCCAGAATAAATAATTCATCATAAGAAGAAAAATTAATCTTTACAAGCATCTTATAAAAAGATTGAAAATCACCATGAATATCACTCATTACATATATCATAACTTATCCTCTCTCTTCTCATCACATTACACATCACCATATCCAGTATCAAATAATCGCTCTGCATTCCTTGTCGTCAGTTCAATTATTTTTTCTGTTGTAGTTCCACGAACAAGCACAAAAAAGGCCGGAAACCATTGATTTTTCAAGGTTTCCAGCCTTTCGACATAGCGTGCGTTAGAGGATTCGAACCCCCGACCTTTTGGTCCGTAGCCAAACGCTCTATCCAGCTGAGCTAAACGCACATCTTTGTTGCTTTTCCTTTGTGATATTTCGTATCACCGCTGCAACAATATGTATGATACTCTAAGACCTATAAAATGTCAAGGGTTTTTTGAAACTTTTTTTGATTTTTTTTAAAAATATTTTTTATTGCTATTTTTGATGCAAAAGCAACAGTTTTCTAATTCCGTCTAAGTGCCTCGATCGGACTCAGTTTCGCTGCCTTTCTCGCCGGATAGATTCCGAAGAACACACCTACTGCACAGGAGAACAGCGTAGCCGCCAGGATGGTTCCCGCACTGATCCCAGGTGTGATGGTCATTCCCATACTGCTGCTGATCACCGCACAGATCACATAGCCGCCTGCAATCCCCAGCACAATACCGATCAGCCCGCCTATGATCGTCAGGATCGCCGCCTCCGCAAGAAACTGTAACATAATAGACGAGGTTTTCGCTCCAAGGGATTTCCGGATACCGATCTCCCTGGTACGCTCTGTAACGGATACCAGCATGATGTTCATAACACCGATACCACCTACCAGAAGGGAAATTCCTGCAACAAAAGAGATAAACGCTGTGACCATGCCAAGCATCTGGTTCATGGATTTCATGACATCCTGGAAGCTCTGTACCTGGAAATATTCATCTCCGGCACACTGGTGACGTCTCTCAAGAAGATTTATGATCTTATCTGCGACCGCCTGAGAATCCAGACTCTTATCCGCCTGAACTATGATCTGATAAAATTCTCCGCTGCTTCCGGTAAAGTCGTCCATGGCCGTATAAGGCACATTTATGGTCACCGGCATTCCATCGTAAGTATAGCTGACAAAGGTTCCGTTCTCTTTCTGTGTGGTGACTCCGCAGATGCGGAATGTCTTGGTCAGATCATAGCAGGTAATGTCCAGTGTCATTCCCACTACATCATCCGTTCCGAAAAGCCTCTTCGCATCGGCATCGGAGATCACGCAGACGTTTTTTCCCTCTTCGACCTCCTTCTGCCCGAAATAGCTTCCGTACTTCACAGAAGCATTATCCACCAGCTTGGCATCCTGGGCCTCCCCGGTCACTGTAAGATTAAAATCACCCTTTCCGGTTACGGTCTCGCCTGTATAGGACTCCGAAACATTAACACCTTCCACGCCATCCAGCTCCCGGACTGCATCAATATCCTCCGACTCGATCCAGACCTGGTCTGCTATGGCATCATCACTGCAGTAAACAGCGATCTGGCCGCCGCCGATATCATTGATCTCACTGTTCATCTGATTCTTCGTACCCTCACCGATGGACACAATGGCGATCACTGATGCAATACCGATAATGATCCCTAACATGGTGAGAAAGGATCTTCCCTTATTAGCCATGATATTATGGATCGCCATTTTGATATATTCATAAATATTACTCATCGGCAGTCTCCCCTGTCTCTGCTGCACTGTCACTGTCTGCCGCTGCTGCCTCTGCCTTCATTCCCTCTTCCAGGGAGCCCAGATCCTCGATGACCTCATCTCCGGCTTTAATGCCATCTGTGATCTCAACAGAATCCTCGGAACTGATTCCTGTTGTGATATCTTGCTTCGTGATCACACCATCCTTCAGCACATAACAGAAGGAACCATCCTTGCCGATATTTACCACGCCTGCCGGAAGCGTTACCACATCCTCTGCCTTTTCTGCATAGATCTTTACCTTCGCATCTACTCCCAGAAAAATATCCTTGTCCGGCTTGTCGATGCTCACTGTGGCAGAGATCAGTGTGGAGCCCTTTTCGTTGGTTGTCGCAATGTGACTGATCTTAGTCACCTTGCCGGTATATTTCCTGTCGCCGATGGTAATGTCCGCATTCTGGCCTTCCTTTACCTTATCGTAGTCATACTTGGACACATTGATATCAACGCTGACCTTATCTGTATTCTGCAGGGTAAAAAGCTCCATTCCCTGTGTTGCCGCTGCGCCCTGCTGGACTGCTGATTTGGAAATGACGCCGTTAAAATCCGCCGAAATGCCTTTTTTTCCTTCTTCTACCAGTTCTTTCGCAGATTTTGCATCCAGCTCAGTAAGATTGTTGCTGACACGCATTTTTTCTTTCTCTTCTTCTGTAAGGCTGGCAGAATCCGCCTCTGCAATGGATTTCTGGGAAGCAAGGTCCGACTGCAGATCCGCCAGATCAGAGGTTGCCTGTTCGATCGCATTCTCAATGGCAGAAGTATCCACTGTACTTCCTGCAGAAGAAGCATCCGCAGATGCATGATCTGTCAGCCCCGGTGTTTCCTCTGAAGCTCCATCGGTAACAAAATCACCGGCCGCACTACTGCTGTAATCGGAATACTCCGGCATTTTTGGCTGGCTGGCCTTCTTATCCTCATAAGCTTCCTTTGCTTCCTGGCAGGTGATCTCTGCCTGACTTCTTGCTGCTTCCGCTTCATCCAGCGCCTGGGCATTCTCATCGCTCTGCTCTGCCTGCCACTGTGCAAAAGCCATCTGATACTTGGTATCTGCCTGATTATAAGCATTCTGTGCCGTTACATAATCGGAATTCAGCTGTCCCAGCTCCTGCTGGTACTGCGGAAGTGTCTCATTCTGATATGTAGTCAGCGCTTCTGAATACGCTCTCTGAGTCTCTGCATCCCTGGCAGCCTGGGCCTCTGCCTTTGCCTGGGTCTCCGCCTGGGCCTGTGCCTGCGCATCTGCCGCAGCCTGAGCCTGTACAGACGCCAGCTGTGATCTCAGGGAAGCCAGATAATTCTGCTGCTCCCTTACCTGCTGTTCCAGACTGGAAACCTTTGCTTTTGCGCTGTCCTGCTTCTGCTGAGCCTCATTGGATTTATTGATGGAATTTTTGTAATCATACTGTCCGGACTGTACATTCAGCTTTGCTTTCTGATTATCCCTCTCCAGATCCTTCACTTCAAACTCTATCAGCTTCGTTCCCTTTGAAACCGTATCGCCTTCTGCGAAGGATACGCTTTTGATCTGTGCGTTCACAGGAGAATAAAAGGTCTTCTGCTCATCACTGACAACGGTTCCGGTTGCATCTATGATCTCCTCCACATCTCCTGTCTCCGCTTTGGTAACAGCAACCTGCGGAATCTGTGATCCCCCGCGGCCTGCACCTGATGCCGCATAAATACCGCCTGCCACAACAGCCACTGCTGCCACACCGATCACAATCTTTTTCCCTTTTTTCATTCTTAAGCCTCCTCGACAAATTCCTCATTGATCGTATCTGATTCAATTTTTCCATCCATGATCCGGACCACACGTCTGGCCTGAGCCGCGATCCCATTATCATGAGTGATCAGGATCAAGGTTTCTCCTGATCTGTGCATTCCCTTCAGGATTTCCATAATTTCCCTGCTGGATGCAGAGTCCAGATTTCCCGTTGGTTCATCTGCCAGGATCACCGGCGGCCTGGCTGCGATAGCTCTGGCAATAGCCACACGCTGCTGCTGTCCCCCTGACATTTCGTTTGGCTTATGGTCCATACGTTTCTCAAGTCCGACTTTTTTAAGAGATTCCACAGCAAGCTTTCTTCTTGTTTTCCGGTCGATCCCACGATAGATCAGAGGAAGCTCCACGTTTTCCAGAGCCGTAAGATTTGCGATCAGATTAAAGCCCTGAAAGATAAAACCAATCTCCTTATTTCGTACCACCGAGAGATCATTATCCTTCATTGTGGATACATCTGTTCCATTCAGATAATATTTCCCGGAGGTGGGGACATCCAGACAGCCCAGCATGTTCATAAAGGTGGATTTTCCGGAACCGGACTGTCCGATAATAGCCACAAATTCACCCTTATGGATCTCCAGGTCCACATGATCCAGCGCCCGCACCTCATTTTCTCCGGGATTGTAAACCTTGCACAGATCTACTACCCGTACCAATGCATCTTCCATAATAAAATTACTCCTTGTAAAGTAAATCAGTCCCAGGCAAGCCCCTCCTCTGCTTATTGCTTTTCGCCATTGAAACAGAGAGCTTCCCTGATCAGGTTAAAAATACAGAGCGAAGTCTGCAGGGGATACTGCTGTTTCTCGTCGAAACGCTCCAAGCCAAAACAGCAGCAGGCAGACTGCTCTGTCATTTCCGGGAAAACCCCGCTCATTGATCTGTAACGAAAAGATTACCTGAATGTCTTCAGAACTGACACACATTTATACATCTGTTTATGCATCAAGTAAAAACGCCTTATATGCCTTGTATGCCTCATATACATCCGCCTTGCTGGTAACCTCCCACGGAGCATGCATACTCAGCACTGCCACGCCACTGTCGATAACCTCCATTCCGTAAAGTGCCGCAATATAAGCGATGGTTCCGCCTCCGCCAAAATCAACCTTTCCAAGCTCTGCTGTCTGGAAAGCAACATTGTGATCATCAAAAATCCTGCGAACTCTTGCAACGTACTCTGCATTGGCATCGTTGGAACCGGATTTTCCTCTTGCTCCGGTGAACTTGTTAAGAACGATACCGCGTCCAAGATATGCTGCATTCTTTTTCTCAAAAGCCTCACCATAGGCCGGATCATAGCCGGCACTTACATCGGAAGAAAGCATGCTGGAATTACGGAGAGCTCTTCTTAATGCAAGCTCGGAATAGCAGCCCATTCCGTCCAGAAGCTCTGCCACGCTGTTCTCAAAAAATCTGGACTGCATGCCTGTGGCACCAACGCTTCCGATCTCTTCCTTATCTACAAGGAGACAGCAGCCGGTACGCTTCGGTGTCTCCTCCATCTCCAGCATTGCCGCAAGGGATGTGTAAGCGCATACACGGTCATCCTGTCCATATGCTGCGATCATGCTGCGGTCAAGTCCGCAGTCTCTTGCCTTTCCTGCCGGAACGATCTCCAGCTCTGCTGAAAGAAAGTCTTCTTCCTCAATACCATATTTTTCATTTAAAATCTTCAGCACATTCTGTTTTACCGCATCCTTTTTGGAATCATCCGGAAGCTCTGCAAGAGGTCTGCTGCCGATCAGGATATCCAGCATCTCACCCTCAATAACCTCTGCTGCCTTTTTCTGGAGCTGTTTTCCGGAAAGATGGATCAGAAGATCTGTGATGTAAAGTACCGGATCTTCCGCATCCTCACCAATGCTGATCTCCACAATGCTTCCGTCCTTCTTTGCAACAACACCATGCATGGCAAGAGGCAGTGTCACCCACTGGTATTTCTTTACGCCACCATAATAATGCGTATCCAGATAAGCCAGATCCGTATCCTCGTACAGAGGATTCTGCTTGACATCCAGTCGCGGAGAGTCGATATGTGCACAGAGAATGCTCATACCTCCGGAAAGCTCTTCGGTTCCTACATGAAACAGAGCAACGATCTTCTTCATCCCTACCGCATAAACCTTGTCACCGGCCTTGATCTTCTCGCCTTTTTCAAGCTTCGACTCAAGAGATTCATATCCGGCAGCCTCTGCTTCCTTCACGATTTCTGCAACACATTCACGTTCTGTTTTTCCTTTATCCAAAAATTCTCTGTAAGCCTTCGCAAGCTTCTCCATTTCTGTCTCTTCTGCTTCCTTATAAGAAAGCCACGCATTTCTTCTTTCCATTTTAGTGGTCCACCTTTCTTTATAGCTTCCGGCAGCTGCCGTTTCTCATCATATTATCTGCAATCTGTCTACTATTATAGGTCAAACATTTACGAATTTCCACCGCAATTCCCATTCTTTACAAAATCTTTATGATTCGTTATAGTAGTTCTTAAGAATTGGCCCTGTATCCAAAATTTTCAGGTATCTCACACACGGAAAGCTTTCTGTTTCACCGTAGACTTTACCTGTATGCTCCAACAGGGCAAAGGAGGAAACAACATGCAAGCATCTGCTCAGCTAAAAGAGCTTCTTCACAGCATCAACCGCAAAAGCTATCCTGCATACAAGTCTCTGCGGGGTGCATACCAGTTTGACCGTTATATTTTGTCCATTGACCACGTGCAGGGGGATCCTTTTGCCTCTCCCTCTCACATCAGTGTGAAGCTTTCCCACCGAGACACCGGATTTCCGGCAGAATATTATAAGGATTCCCTGACCCGCATCACACTGGGAGACTTTCTGAACCGCCAGTTTGAACAGCAGGTAAACCGTTATACCTTCCGTGCAAAGGGCTCCGGAAAAAGCGGCCTGATCTCAGTAAGCCACTGCGGTCAGGAGGTTCTTGCACGTACCGCCTGTGAAATAACGGAAAAAGGCATCACTGCACGTTTTTTCATCGGTTTCCCGGCCAATGGCAGAACCATCAACTCTCCCGAACTGGAAAAAATCCTCTTCGATTTTCTTCCGGTCTGTATTCACAAGGCATTTTTTTACCGGAATCTTGACCCGGAAGCGCTGAGAAAAGCCATCTGCCTTGCCGAAGATCAGGCATTTATCCGTCAGGAGCTGAAAAAACGTTCTCTGGCTGCCTTTGTCAGTGACGGCGCTATCCTCCCCAGGGAAAGCGGCATCTCTTCACGCCCGATGAAAAATTCCGTTCCTTTTGTTTCTCCGGAAAGCCTGAGGGTTTCCATGGAGCTGCCCCACAGAGGAACCATCACAGGCATGGGCATTCCCTGCGGCATCACCTTGATCGTAGGTGGCGGCTACCATGGCAAATCCACCTTACTTAACGCACTGGAGCTGGGAATTTACGATCACATTTCCGACGATGGCCGGGAGTATGTCATTACCGATCCTTCTGCTCAGAAGCTTCGCTCTGAGGACGGCCGTTTTATCAAAGATGTGGACATTTCTCTTTTTATCAACGATCTTCCAAATAAAAAAAACACCCTCTGCTTTTCTACAGAGGATGCCAGCGGCAGCACTTCACAGGCTGCCGGTATCGTGGAAAGTATGGAGGCCGGAAGTAAAGTCTTTCTCCTTGACGAGGATACCTCTGCCACCAACTTTATGGTCCGTGATTCCTTCATGCAGCGGGTGATCTGCCGGGAAAAGGAGCCCATCACTCCATTTCTGGAACGTGCCCGGGATCTCTATGAAAAGGCAGGGATCTCCACTATCCTGGTTGCCGGAAGCTCCGGAGCTTTTTTCCATATTGCGGACACTGTGATCCAGATGGATAATTATCATCCGGTGGACATCACAGCAGTTACCGGAAAGCTCTGCCAGGAATATCCTCTCTCAGACATTGAGGCCCCTGCATTTCGCCTTCCGGAAAGCCATCGCATCATGACCAGGGCCAAAGTGGCTCCATCCCGCCACAGCCGTCCCGGACAGCCGGAAAGACTGAAAACCAAGGTTCACGGCAAAGATGGCTTTTCTCTTGGAAAAACCGAAGTGGATCTCCGCTATGTGGAGCAGCTGATCGACTCCGAGCAAACTGCATCCCTGGCGTTGCTTCTGAAATATGCCTGCGAACATCTCATTGACGGAAAACGTACTCTGCCGGAGATCATCACTTATCTGGATACTCAGCTGAAAAGGCAGGGATTGTCCTTCTTCTCGGAAGGCTCTTATATTCCATGCGGTTATGCCATGCCCAGGATCCAGGAAATATATTCCTGCTTTAACCGCTATCGCAGGCCGTAGCTGTGCCTGAAGCTGTATATCCAATAAATCTCAGACAACAAAAAAACGCTGCCGATAAACATTGGAAATCTTTATCTCCTCTGTCATTCGGCAGTTTTTTTCTGTAATGCAAAACCACCGTCCTGTCGGCTCTGTCTTGCCAATGGAACGGTGGTTTATCTTCATACATATTTTAGGGAAAGGAAAGAGTTTTTCTTAAGAGCTTCTGTTCTCTTAAGATGTTTATATCATACAGGATAAATGTGAGAGAAATTTGTACAATTTCTAATAAATTTATAAAATTTATTAATGAAGTCTAATCATTTTCCAAAATAATCCTGCTGATCATTATTTACCATGGTCTTCCGGAAAAACCCGAAATATTACAGCCGTTTCTTTCGCTTTTTAGTCGTGTCTCTGCTCTTTGTTATCATATGTCTCACAGAATCTGGCAGCAAAAGCCGGCGGCTCCTGATGCGCATATAAATGAGAAATATCTCCAAAAGAGCTCATACGGAAGGACGCGATCCCTTTTCGCCTCTCCTCTGTAATAATGGTGCTCACCGATGACGGCGCCGCACAGAAATTCTGCAGCATCACCAGCGGAGAGATACTGAGAAGATAACTGATGAGTACACAGCTTACACCGAAATGGCAGAAAAACACAAGCGTATCTTCATTGGCTTTTTCTGCTCTGTAATAATGTCCTTCCCGCACATAGCCATGCTCTGCCAGAACTTTATCAAAATTCTGTGTGACCCAGTCATACTCTTCTTTCATTTTTCCCTCTCGCAGGATGTCATTATCCCACCAGCGGTCAAAGCTGTAGAAATTTTCGATCTTCGTCCAGTCCTGGGGAAGCCAGTCCCAGGGAATGATCTTTTCCCCATGAAGATCCGGTCTTCTGATCTTTACGTCGAATTCTCTCAGCCACTTGCATTCTGTAGCTGTTCTTCCGTTTTTCTTCAGTGTGCAGGATGCGGTATCCTTTGCTCTTCCAAGCGGAGAAACATAAAAATCCCTGACATCAAGAGCTGCGATCTTTTCAGAAAGAAATTCCGCTTCCTTCCAGCCCTTTTCGGTCAGGGAATCTATTGTGTAATCCGGGTCTCCATGTCGTATAAAAAGTAATTTCATCTTTTGGTATCCTCCATTTCATAACCTGGATTTCCATTATATTCTTATTTTTTCAGTTGTCAATTCCTGATAGCTTCTGCTGCAGGGATCAAACCTGATCCGCGGTTTCTCCATGGAGCACAGCCTGCTGCTCCCTCAGCTCATAAACTGCCTTTTTCAATGCCAGAAAGCTCTCCTCACTGATTATGTGCTCGATCCTGCAGGCATCATGAATCGCTGTTTTTTCCTGGACTCCCAGTATCATCAGCCAGGAAGAGATCAGCTGATGACGTTCATATACCTTATCGGCAATCTTATGTCCGTCCTCTGTCAGACGGATATCTCCGTTGTCGGCTACTGTGATGAGATTTTTCTGGCGAAGATTCTTCATGGCAACACTGACACTCGGTTTCTTAAAGCCCATCTCTGCCGCGATATCCACAGCTCTTACAAGAGAACTCCTGTTTCCAAGGATCAGGATCGTTTCCAAATAATCTTCAGATGATTCATTTGATCTCACGTTATTTACACCTCCCTCGGTTTGTTAAAACTAACCAAGTTAATCATAACATACTTCAGGAGAATGAGCAATGGTTTTTAATGCTTTCTGTTTAGTTCTGCCTCAATTGCCAGAAGGCACTGGCTGGAACATATCTGCAGAATTCTGGAAATTTCCAGGAGTTTTTCCCTGGAGCAGTTTCCCCGGAGCAGTTCACAATATCCCTGAAATTTCATCTGTACCAGGATATGTAGCAGCTCGTGATCAACTTCTTGTCCACATTCCTTTTGAAAACGTTCATTAAGGATCTGCTCCATTTTCGTACAGGCATCCTCACGGAAATTCACATATCTGGTACCTTCAGCTCCATCTATGAGGATTTTTGCGATGTCCCTGTTTTCCCAGATAAATTCCATAAGTATCCTGTCATATTCTTCCGGATGCAGTTGTTTTTCCTGATCCGTAAAGTCTCCCATGATCCGCTTCAGATCCTCTGCCGTCTCTTCCACGATTTCTTCAAAAAGAGCTGCTTTACTTTCAAAAAAGAAATATAGCGCTCCCGTAGTCACATCTGCTTTTTTGCAGATCGCACGAAGAGAAGCCTTCAGAAATCCCCTGTCTCTGAACTCTTCCTTCCCCGCTTCCAGAAGTCTGCTCCGCACAGCATTTTCTGATTTTTCCATATTTTACGCACTCCATCATTTTTCCTGCATTCCGCTTTGCAGGAAAATTCCGCTTATTTCTGACCAGCTGTTAATTTTTTAGCAATCTGATCTTACTGGTATTTTACCTTAAATCGCTGAAAAAAGAAAGTATTTTGTACCCCGTGTCAATCTGTCATCGGGGAATCTCCACGGTCTGTAACGATTTCATAGCCTACAGACTCCACACGTCTGGTAAGGCACCCTCTGCACTCTGCTGCTTCCTCTCCTGTACAGATCTTGTTATCATAAAGCTCATACTGTTTACGGTTCTTCACCGGAGAAAGATTGGGCATTACTACATTTGCACCCGCCTGAAAACCCTTTTCCCTGCCTCTGGGATCCAGGGTCCCCAGTGCTGTGGTTGCCGGAAGAAGTACCTGTGGAAGCAGGATCCGGATGACAGACAGCAGAAACAGTGTCAGATCCACACTTCCTGCCGGTTCCTCTGCAAATTTCGTATCATGGTGCGGGACAAATGGTCCGATCCCCACCATATGCGGATTCAGGTCTTTAAGAAAAACAAGGTCTTCCGCCAGATACTCCAGCGTCTGTCCCGGCGCACCTACCATAAATCCGGCACCTATCTGATATCCCAGTTCCTTCAGGGTATAAAGACACTGTTTACGGTTTGTAAGACTTAAACTCTCCGGATGAAGATAACGATAATGTTCCTCACTGGCCGTCTCATGACGGAGTAAATAGCGGTCTGCTCCGGCATCTTTAAATCTCTGATAGCTTTCTTTTGATTTCTCCCCAATGGACAGCGTGATCGCACAGTCCGGATATCCCTGTTTGATGGACCGAATGATGTCAACCATCCGGTCATCATTAAACCATGGGTCTTCCCCTCCCTGGAGCACAAATGTCCGAAATCCCAGCTCATAGCCATTCTCGCAGCACTGCAGGATTTCTTCCTTCGTAAGGCGGTAACGGCTGGCATTCCTGTTAGAACGGCGGATCCCGCAGTAATAGCAGTCATTTCTGCAGTAATTGGTAAATTCTATCAGACCTCTTGTATATATTTTATTTCCAAAATATTTTTTCTGTATACGGACAGCCTCTTCCCGAAGAAGACGAACCGCATCCGGATCCTGGTATAAGTGCAGAAGTTCCGGATATTCTTCCTTTGTCAGCTGTCCTTCTTTTATAAATTTTTCAACGATCCCCATACTTTATCTGTCCTTCTCTTTTATTTACAAAACTATCTGTAAAAAATATTTTATCACAAAAAAACAGATATTGCACAATATAAGTATACATGCAATATCTGTTCTTACAGAATGATTACTGTTCATTCCGTTCTCAGTAACACAGAATGATCCAATTTTTATTTAATAAGATCCTTTACAACCTCACCGGCAATGATCAGTCCCACTACGGAAGGCACGAAGGCATTACTTCCCGGTACCTGACGTCTCTGAGTACATTTTCTTTCTGTTCCCGGAGGACAGATGCAATGAGACTTACAGCTGATCGCCATATCATCAATTGGAGTCATTGGCTTCTCCTGTGAGTAAACCACCTTCAGTTTTTTGATTCCTCTTTTTTTCAGTTCACGGCGCATGACCTTTGCAAGGGGGCAGACGGACGTTTTATAAATATCTGTCACTATAAAACCTGTTGGATCCATCTTATTTCCGGCCCCCATAGAGCTGATGATCGGTGTTCCTGAAGCCTTTGCCTGCTCTACGAGCATCAGCTTTCCGGTTACAGTGTCGATCGCATCGACTACATAATCATACTGGGAAAAATCAAAGGAATCTGCTGTCTCCGGCACATAAAATGTTTTGTGGATATTTACAACTGCATCCGGATTAATTTCAAGAATACGTTCTCTGGCCACGTCAACTTTATATTTTCCTACGGTCTTTCTTGTTGCGTAAATCTGGCGATTGATATTGGTGAGGCATACTTTATCATCATCAATGAGATCCAGGGTACCTACGCCACTTCTGACCAGTGCTTCCACCGTATATCCGCCAACACCGCCAATTCCGAATACTGCGACTCTGGAATTTTTCAGCTTTTCCATTCCTTCTTTTCCGATTAATAATTCTGTTCTTGAAAACTGATTCAGCATTTTCTGACTTCTCCTTATATTCTTTCCATGTATATTTATACTGACAACGGATATATTTTTTATATCTGTCCGATTTGTTTTACAACTGTCAGGATTCTATCATGGGAAAATAGCCTTGTCAATATCCCTACCAATAAGCTAGGAATATTTTCCCGTTTTCATCAATAAATTTTATGATACAAAAAAAGATCCCTAAAAAGGAATCTTACTGATACTGCGGGTAGCCGGACTTGAACCGGCACGGAGTTGCCCCCGAGAGATTTTAAGTCTCTTGTGTCTGCCTATTCCACCATACCCGCATATTCAATTAATTTGTTCAAAAATGGGGCCTATAGGGCTCGAACCTATGACCCTCTGCTTGTAAGGCAGATGCTCTCCCAGCTGAGCTAAGACCCCAAATATGAACGACCCAGAAGAGACTCGAACTCTCGACCTCCGCCGTGACAGGGCGGCGCTCTAACCAACTGAGCCACTGGGCCATACAAAATATAAAACTTTTAAAATGGACCTTCGGGGACTCGAACCCAGGACCGACCGGTTATGAGCCGGTTGCTCTAACCAACTGAGCTAAAGGTCCAAAAAGCCGATGATCGGACTCGAACCGATAACCTGCTGATTACAAATCAGCTGCTCTGCCAATTGAGCCACATCGGCGTATTAAACACCAAATGTTGAATCGAGTCAATGAATATCCAGTTTAGTTTTAAGTGACTCCAAGGGGATTTGAACCCCTGTTACCGCCGTGAAAGGGCGGTGTCTTAACCGCTTGACCATGGAGCCATATTTCGTTTTTATGTTTCGCTGTTTTGTATTTCCCTCAGCGACGAGTTAAATAATACCATACCTTTTTTATAATTGCAAGCTTTTTTTTGAAAAATTTCAATTTTTTTTACAAAGCCGGAAAACAGGCCGAAAAGCCTTATAAAATGGGCTTTCCAAGGGTTTGTATTTTCTTTTTCAAACCCTACCCGGAAAAATTTTTTCTGTTTTTTTCAAACATTGACATTATTTTTTCTCTGTATATAATTGAAAGTATGGTGACTTAAAAATCATATGAAAGGATGACAATAATGAAAGTTTTATTACTCAACGGCAGTCCTCGCAAAGAAGGCTGCACTTATACAGCTCTTACAGAGATCGCAGAAACCTTAAAGAAGAACGGTGTGGAGGCAGAAATCTTCCAGGCCGGGGATCCTTCTCAGGAAAACGTTGCTGCCGCAGCTGCCATTATGAAAGAGGCTGACGCCCTTATTGTTGGTTCTCCGGTTTACTGGGCTTCTCCTTCCGGACAGATCATCGAATTCATGGATAAATTCGCTTCCAAGGCCGGAAAGGATATGATCCACAAGCCTGCCGCAGCTGTTGCTTCCGCAAGACGTGCCGGTACTACTGCTACTCTGGATGTTCTGATCAAATACTTTACCTATCATCAGATGCCTGTCGTGTCCGGAAACTACTGGACAATGGTTCACGGCAATACCCCGGATGACGTCAGAAAAGACGCTGAAGGCCTCCAGATCATGCGTACGTTAGGCAATAACATGGCATGGCTGTTAAAATGTATTGAAGCCGGTAAAAAGGCCGGTATCGACGCTCCGGAGACAGAGCAGAAGATCATGACTAATTTCATTCGATAAGCCGGAATTTCTCTGTCATAGCTTTATAAATTTATTGATTATCTCTAACAGTCAATATTTCTATTTGTAGTTACAAAAATAAACGTGCAGATATAAATGTATCTTATTTATATCTGCACGTTTTTACATCCTTATCCTGTCACAGATCAGGCATAAAAAAATCCCATAAACTGTTACATTTACAGGAAACAAAAAAAACTCCCCCTGTTGGACTCGAACCAACGACACTGCGGTTAACAGCCGCATGCTCTACCGACTGAGCTAAGGAGGATTACTTAAATA
>NZ_JBQHWA010000042.1:0-20133 GCF_052064225.1 Blautia massiliensis (ex Liu et al. 2021)
TTGTGGACACTGTGTAAGACATTGCAGTACCGTAAGGTGTTTGCCAATGCAGTAGTGGGAGAAGCAAGAATCCCCCTGCTTTAGCTGTGGGAGTGTCAACTTACCAGAGATATCCTTCTTACCACATTTCGGATGGAGCATCTGGAACGTGCGCATGTGGCCATGCTTTTCCTGGAACAGGAGATGAAGGGAGCGATTTCCTGTAAATTCAAATCGTTTTCCACCTGTAAGATCATTCCGGGACAGGCGGTCAAATAAAATGAAAATACAGATGAGGAGAAAATAAAATGTTATTTTTTGTAAACGATTACTGTGAGGGAGCGCATCCGGCGATCCTCCAGAAACTTCTGGAAACCAATATGGAGAAGCTTTCCGGCTATGGCACAGACAAATACTGTGATTCTGCAAAGGAGAAGATCCGTAAAGCCTGTGGCTGCCCGGATGCAGATGTGTTTTTCCTGGTGGGAGGAACTCAGACCAATGCCACGATCATAGGTTCTGTCCTGAACCGTTATGAAGGTGTTCTTGCGGCGCAGACCGGACACGTAAGCTGTCATGAGGCCGGAGCAATCGAGTATACAGGACATAAGGTACTGACACTTCCGGCAGAAAACGGAAAGATCAAAGCAGAAAGTATCACAGATTATGTGGAAACTTTTTATGGGGATGAAAGTCACGACCATATGGTATTTCCGGGAATGGTTTATATTTCCCATCCGACAGAGTACGGAACACTTTATACGAAGAAAGAGCTGGAGGAAATTTCCGAGGTATGCCATAAATACGAGCTTCCTCTGTTTCTGGACGGAGCAAGACTTGGCTACGGTCTGGTAAGTCCGGAAGCAGATGTGACACTTGAGGATATCGCCAGATGTACAGATGTGTTCTACATCGGCGGAACCAAGGTCGGTGCACTCTGCGGTGAGGCAGTGGTCTTTACGAAAAAAGCTCCGAAGCACTTTATGACTATGGTGAAGCAGCAGGGAGCCCTTCTGGCAAAAGGCCGTCTTCTGGGAATCCAGTTTGACACACTGTTTACCGATGATTTGTATACAAGGATCAGCAAAAATGCTATTGAAACAGCTATGAAGCTGAAAAGAGCCCTTCAGGAAAAAGGATATCAGCTTTTCCTGGATTCTCCCACGAACCAGCAGTTTGTAGTTTTGGAAAATAAAAAGAAAGAAGAACTGGGCAAAGAAGTTCAGTTTGATTTCTGGGAAAAATATGATGAAGATCATACAGTGATCCGTTTTGCCACAAGCTGGGGAACAAAAATGGAAGATATTGACGCACTGATCGAGTTGCTGTAGGGCTGTCGGCAGACGATAAAAGAGATGAGATGGAAAAACTCCGTGAGATCCGGGTGAATGCAGACCTCACGGAGTTTTTGTTTTCGAAAATTATAACTTCTTACCCTTCTCAGCAGCTGCGGTAAGCGCTTCGAATACGGCACTGCGGAAGCCGCTCTTTTCCAGGGTGCGGACACCTTCAATGGTAGTTCCTGCCGGTGAGCAGACCATGTCTTTCAGGTCTCCCGGGTGTCTGCCGGTTTCCAGAACCATTTTTGCGCTGCCGAGAACAGTCTGGGAAGCAAATTTATAAGCCTGCTTACGAGGCATTCCCTGGCTGACAGCGGCATCTGCCATGGCTTCGATAAACATAAACACATAAGCCGGTGAACAGCCGCCTACAGCGCCTGCGGCGTCCATCAGACGCTCCGGTATCACTTCGGTACAGCCAAAGCTGTCTGTGATCTTAAGGATTTCTGCCAGTTCGTCTTCTGAAACCCGGTCATTGGTACATACAGCAGTCATTCCGGCCCCAACCTGTGCAGGAGTATTAGGCATAAAACGGACAACTTTCAGAGGAAGACCGGCTTTTTCTTCCAGCCATGCAAGAGTCTTGCCGGGAGCGATTCCGATGATGGTGTGCTCTGTCGTGAGACTGTCGTGGACCTCTGTGAGAACTTCCTCATAAAACTGCGGCTTTACTGCAAGAACGACAGTTTTTGCAGATCTGACTATTTCATTGTTATCCAGAGTGGTGACAACACCAAGAATTTTTTCACTGCGCGCTCTGCCTTCTTCTGTAAGGTTGGAAACAATGATCTCGTCCTTTGAAAAGATTCCCTGACGGAGAATACCGCCGATCATGGCAGAGGCCATATTTCCACATCCGATAAATCCAATCTTCATAAACAAAAATCCTCCTTGAAATTTATAAAAAAGGACACGCCTGACTGCGTGCCCTCTTTGGCAATGAAAGCAGATAACGGGAATCGAACCCGCCTCCTCAGCTTGGGAAGCTGATGTTCTACCAATGAACTATATCTGCCTGCATTACTAATTATAGCACCTGAAATAAGAAATACAAGTGCGATTAGCATAAATTCTGTGCATCGCGAAGCATGTTACTGAGAACGAGGTGAACAGTAATCGCTCTGCCAGCCCTGGCTCATGGTACTGTTATGATATCTGGTGGAATAAGTTACATCTTCTCCGAACCAGTCCGGCGCAGTGTAGGCATTGGCGGCTTCCTCTGTAGGAAATTCCACCTCAGCCAGAAGAACTCCCTCGTATTCTCCGTGGAACACATCCAGTTCAATAAAAAGTCCGTCTTTTTCCGGGATCACATAGCGGTCCTTGGTAATGAGGATACCGTCTGCTTTAGGCTTCAGATGCTCATAGGCTTCAGCGGTGAGCGGAAGATTATATTCTTCACGGCTCATGAGACCCCTGGATTTGTAAGTAAGAAAATAGTCATCATCCTGCCGGCGGATGCGGACAACAGGGGAAGTGCAAAGATACCCCTGCTCGATCCTGTGGCAGGGATAGGAAGCCAGATCCTGCGGAAGGTCATCCTTCCGGATCAGAAATTTACGTTCAATCTCCATATAAAAAACCTCCGGGTTTGTGAAATGAAAAGATATTATGTTCAGTCTACAGGAAAAAAACAGGATTTGCAATGGCATATCTGTTGAAATTTCTTGACATTTTCAGATGGAAAAAGCATTATGGAAGGGAATGGGGAATACAGAAAATATTTATGGATCTTATAAAAGAAAGGATGAACAGGATCATGAGTAAAGTATATATTTTTTTCGCAGATGGTTTTGAAGATATTGAAGGACTGACCGTGGTAGATCTGATGAGAAGAGCCGGGATCGACATCCAGACAGTATCTATCAAAGAGACAAAAGAGATCAGAACCTCTCATGGGATCGATCTTCTTACAGACCGTATCTTTGGAGAATGTGATTTTTCCGATGCGGATATGCTTGTAATTCCGGGAGGAATGCCGGGAACAAAATATCTGGAGGAATATAAACCGCTGACTGAGCTTCTGACAGATTTCTATCAGAATGGCGGCAAGGTAGCAGCTATCTGTGCGGCACCAGGTATATTCGAGAGACTTGGATTCCTGAAAGGCAGAAAGGCTACATCGTACCCATCTGTTATGGAACAGCTTAAAAGTGCCAGAACATCTCTGGAGCCTGTAGTGGTGGATGGGAATGTAACTACCAGCAGAGGCCTTGGAACAGCCATCGATTTCAGCCTTTCCCTGATCGGACAGCTGGAGGGAAGCGCAAAGGCAGAAGAGATCGCTGAATCGGTGGTGTATGTAAGAGCATGAAAAAAGAGATGAAACAGGTCCTGTGGGTAGTGGCGCTTCTTGTTATACTGATGACAGCCACAGGAAATTTGGTGTCAGCTGCCGGCTTTGACTGGTCGGATGGTACATTCGGGAATGCTTGCAAAAAAGTGTATTCTGTATCTTTCAGGTCAGGCGGAGGAGCCTCCTCTGCTATATATGAAAAATTGGAAAAGAAACAGAAATATGGTTCCATGATCACGATTCCCAAAGTGCCGCAGGTCCCAGCAGGATATCAGGCAGAAGGATGGTCTCTGAAAAAAGGAGGAGCGGAGGCGGGATATAAGTCGGGAAAAAAATATTTTGTAAAAAGAAATGTAACGTTTTATGCAGTGATAAAAAAGAAGAACAATCCCAAACTGATCCTGCACAGGAATGACGGAGATATCTACAAGATCATACAGGCTCCAAGCGGAAAACTGAAACTGCCGGTGATGGCCAATGAAGAGAATTATACATTCCTTGGATGGTCTACCAGGGCAGGTCAGAAGACCGCACCAAGGTATGAAGCCGGACAGGTGATCACAGTCAGTGGGACCATGCATCTCTATGCGGTGAGATTCTGGCGGTATCAGGAACCGAATCTGGTCAGGAACAGCTTTCATTATCCTGAGAATTACGAAAGGATCATCTTTGTGGGAGATTCCAGGACATATGGTCTTCAGAATGTATTGTACGAACAGTTTGGAAAGGAGTATGTGGACAGCCATGTCAGCTTTGTATGCTGTTCTAATACGGAACTGTACTGGCTGAAGTCAACGGGCGCACAGGTTCTTTTGAAAGAAATAGAAAAATATCGTAAAAATGAAAAATACGCAAAGATCGCAGTGGTGTTTAATCATGGTATCAATGATCTCAGAGATATAAACGGAAAACAGGATCTGAATGATAGACTCTCACAGTACGTGTCTTATATGAAAAAGCTGGGAACAAAGCTTTCCATGAAAAACTGCAGTCTGTATTATATGTCTGTGAATCCGATCAATGGAGGGGAAAAGGGAAGTACCAAGAATCGTAAATGTGAGGATGTCCGGACTTTTAACAGTGGTCTTGCCGGTAAGCTTGGAAGTCAGTACCACTATGTCGATGTTTACAGTTATCTGATGCGGACCGGATATGGTACTGTATCCAATACGGGAGACGGTACAGACGATGGTGTTCATTATACGCCTAAAACTTATAAAAGGATTTTTACATTTTGTCTTAACAACATAAGAAAGACAGAAAATTACTTTAACATTGAGGACGTGGGCAGCTGAGAAATGCCCTGTGGGGGCATATGGAAAACTGAAAAAAATACTGGCGTTTTTACAGTGGTTATGCTATACTACAGAAATGACTGTAAATATATAATGCGAGTGTTAACTATTTTATATAAGGTATTTACTCGATATGATTAAGGAGGAACAAGAAACATGAGTTTACAGGTGGAGAAAATGGAGAAAAACATGGCGAAACTTACAATCGAGGTTTCCGCCGAGGATCTTGACAAAGCAATGCAGAATGCATATCAGAAAGCAAAAGGCAGAATTTCTATTCCGGGATTCCGTAAAGGAAAAGCTCCAAGAAAAATGATCGAGCAGATGTACGGAAAGGGAGTATTCCTTGAGGACGCTGCAAACGCTCTGATCCCTGAGCATTACAGCAAAGCACTTGCTGAGTGTGATCTTGAGATCGTTTCCCAGCCTAAGATCGATGTAACACAGGTTGAGCCTGGCAAACCATTTATCTTTACAGCAGAAGTAGCTACTAAACCAGAGGTAACTCTTGGTGACTATAAAGGACTTGAGGTTCCGAAGTCTGAGACAGAGGTAACAGACGAGGAAGTTGAGGCTGAGCTTAAGAAAGAGCAGGAGAAAAACTCCAGAACCATTACAGTTGAGGATCGTGCAGCACAGAACGGCGATACAGCAACTATCGATTTCGAGGGCTTCGTAGACGGTGAGGCATTCGAGGGCGGTAAAGGAACAGACTATCCGCTGACACTTGGTTCCAACACCTTCATCCCGGGATTCGAGGAGCAGCTTGTTGGTGCTAACACAGGTGATCACGTAGAAGTTAAGGTTACATTCCCGGAGGAGTATCAGGCAAAAGAGCTGGCTGGCAAAGAAGCTGTATTCCAGTGCGACGTTAAGAAGATCGAAGCAAAAGAGATTCCGGAGCTTGACGATGACTTCGCTAAGGATGTATCTGAGTTTGATACACTTGCTGAGTACAAGGAAGACGTTAAGAAGAACCTGACAGAGAAGAAAGCAGAAGATGCACGTCGTGCAAAAGAAGATGCAGCAGTAGATAAAGTGATCGAGAATGCACAGATGGATATTCCGGAGGCAATGATCGAGACACAGACACGTCAGATGCTTGACGATTTCGCAAGAAGAATGCAGTCCCAGGGTCTTTCCATGGAGCAGTACTTCCAGTTCACAGGCCAGAGCGTTGACAAGATGATGGAAGACATGAAGCCACAGGCTCTTAAGAGAATCCAAACAAGACTTGTTCTTGAGAAGATCGCTGAGGTAGAGAACATCCAGCCAACAGAGGAAGAGGTTAACGAAGAGATCTCCAAGATGGCAGAGATGTACAAGATGGAAGCAGACAAATTAAAAGATCTCATCGGTGAGAACGAGATGGAGCAGATGAAGAAAGATATGGCTGTTCAGAAAGCTGTTACATTAGTTGCCGATGCAGCTGTAGAGGCGTAATAAACCTCGGAAATGGAGGGCAAAATGAGTTTAGTACCTTACGTCATTGAGCAGACCAGCAGAGGAGAAAGAAGTTATGATATCTATTCAAGACTTCTTAAGGACCGAATCATTTTCCTTGGAGAAGAGGTAAACGATGTCAGTGCGAACCTGATCGTTGCGCAGCTTCTCTTCCTGGAAGCAGAAGATCCTTCCAAGGATATCCAGCTTTATATTAACAGCCCGGGTGGTTCTGTAACTGCCGGAATGGCAATTTATGATACAATGCAGTATATCAAGTGCGATGTATCTACGATCTGCCTTGGAATGGCAGCCAGCATGGGAGCTTTCCTCCTGTCCTCCGGTGCCAAAGGCAAGAGATATGCACTGCCGAATTCGACGATCATGATCCATCAGCCATCAGGCGGTGCACAGGGGCAGGCTACAGAGATCCAGATCGTAGCTGACCAGATCGCAAAAACCAAAAAGAAGCTGAACGAGATTCTTTCTGCGAATACCGGACAGCCTCTTGAGATTGTGGAAAAAGATACTGACCGTGACAACTATATGACAGCGGAAGAAGCTAAGGCATACGGCCTGATCGACGGTGTTGTGATCCACAAATAATGCGTAAGAAAAGACTCCTGTAAAGACACAGGAGTCTTATCTTGCTTTAAAAAGGAATTTTAAATGTCTGCGAGAGACGGACATTTACGCTTAGAAAGGAAACAAAAAGATATGGCAGATAAAGTAAAAGAAGGAAAGGTAAGATGCTCCTTTTGCCATAAGACTGAAGATCAGGTACGCAAGCTGATCGCAGGTCCGGATGGAGCATATATTTGTGATGAATGTATCGGGATCTGCTCCGAGATCATGGAAGAAGAATTCAGTATGTATGATCATGAGGCAGATTATGAAACAGGGATCAACCTTCTGAAACCGGAAGAGATCCACAGTATCCTGGATGAGTATGTGATCGGACAGGATGATGCCAAGAAGGCACTTTCCGTAGCTGTTTACAATCATTACAAGAGGATTCTTGCTTCAAGAAACCTGGACGTGGAGCTGCAGAAGAGTAATATCCTGATGCTTGGTCCGACCGGTTCCGGTAAGACACTTCTTGCACAGACACTGGCAAGACTGCTGAATGTTCCTTTTGCCATCGCAGATGCCACTACTCTCACAGAGGCAGGTTATGTTGGCGAGGATGTTGAGAACATTCTTCTGAAGATCATTCAGGCAGCCGATTACGATATTGAGCGTGCCCAGTACGGAATCATCTATATCGATGAGATCGATAAGATCACAAGAAAATCCGAGAATACCTCCATCACCAGAGATGTGTCCGGTGAGGGCGTACAGCAGGCACTTCTGAAAATTCTGGAAGGAACCGTTGCAAGCGTACCTCCTCAGGGAGGAAGAAAGCATCCTCATCAGGAATTTATCCAGATCGATACTACAAACATCCTGTTCATTTGCGGTGGTGCTTTTGACGGACTGGAGAAGATCATCGAGGCAAGACAGGATACCAAATCCATTGGTTTCGGAGCGGAGGTTTCCGAAAAGGAAGACCGCAATGTGGGCGAAGTTCTGAAGGAGGTTATGCCGGAGGATTTTATTAAATTCGGTCTGATCCCGGAGTTTATCGGACGAGTTCCGGTCGTGGTAACCTTGGATTCTCTGGATGAAGAAGCACTGATCCGTATTCTGAAGGAGCCTAAGAATTCCCTCACAAAACAGTACGACAAGCTTTTTGAGCTGGATGGCGTGCAGCTTGAGTTCCAGGATGAAGCACTTGAGACAGTTGCCCGGAAATCTCTTGAGAGAAAAACAGGTGCCAGAGGACTTCGTGCCATCATGGAGCATACCCTGATGGATCTGATGTACAAGACACCATCGGACGACACCATCCGTAAGTGTATCGTTACAAAAGAGGCAGTGGAGGGAACCGGAGAGCCGGAGATCATCCACGGGGAGGCCAAGGCTCCTGCAAAAAAAGCAGGACGCAAAACATCCCATTCGAGAAAGAAAGGCAAGCCGGAAACAGCTTGATGAAGGGAATGACATAAATGACAAATCAGGTCAATATATTGCCAATGATCGCTCTCCGTGGAACTACAGTCCTTCCGGATATGATCGTACACTTTGATGTGAGCAGGGAGAAATCCATCCGTGCCGTGGAAGCAGCCATGCTCCATGACCAGAAGATCTTTCTGCTGACACAGAAGGATCCTGAGGTGGAAATACCGGAACTTACGGATCTGTATCAGGTAGGAACCGTCGCTTATATCAAGCAGGTGGTGAAGCTTCCGCAGGAGCTTTACCGGGTTCTGGTAGAGGGACTGGACAGGGCAGAGGTTCTGGGCCTGGAGCAGGAGGAACCATATCTGAAGGCGGAATGCGAGATCGTTACGGCACAGGAAGAGGATTACCCGGAACCGGTAAAGGACGCCATGCTTCGCAGCATCCGGGAGCTTTTTCAGAGATACTGCAGAGAAAGCGGAAAAGTAAGCAAGGATCTGGTAACCCAGATCATGAACATCGAAGATGTGCAGGAAACCATCGACCAGATCGCAGTAAATCTTCCGATGGCGTATCAGAACAAGCAGAAGCTTCTGGAAGCAGTGTCTTTGAATGACCGTTATGAGATCCTTGGAGCGCTTCTTGGTAGCGAGATCGAGGTGATCCATATCACCAAAGATCTTCAGCGCAAGGTGAAATCCCATATCGACAAGAATCAGAGAGAGTATATCCTCCGGGAACAGCTGAAAACCATCCGTGAGGAGCTGGGTGAGGAGAATACTGCTGATGATATCGATGAATTTAAAAAACAGCTGAAGGAGCTGGATGCATCTGATGAAGTAAAAGAGAAGATTTCCAAGGAGATCAGCCGTTTTAAAGGAATGGCAGCCAGTGCTGCAGAGGCAACGGTGCAGAGAGGCTATCTGGAAACCGTTCTTGCACTTCCGTGGAATAAGAAATCCGAGGATTCCGAGGATCTTGAGAACGCATGGAAGGTTTTGGAAGAGGGTCATTACGGACTGAAAGAGGTCAAAGAACGTATCATGGAATTCCTTGCTGTACGTAAGCTGACCCACAAGGGAAAGAGTCCGATCCTCTGTCTGGTGGGACCTCCGGGAACCGGAAAAACTTCCATTGCATGTTCTGTGGCAGAGGCCATGAACAAGAAATACGTCCGCATCTGTCTTGGAGGTGTCCGTGATGAGGCAGAGATCCGTGGCCACAGAAAGACTTACGTCGGTGCCATGCCAGGAAGGATCACAGTCGCACTGAAGGAAGCCGGAGTCAGCAACCCGCTGATGCTTCTTGATGAGATCGACAAGACCAGCAGCGATTACAAAGGAGATACCTCCGCAGCACTTCTGGAGGTTCTGGATCCGGAGCAGAACAGTAAGTTCAATGATCACTATGTGGAGATTCCCCAGGATCTTTCCGAGGTACTGTTTATCGCAACAGCCAACGATGTACAGGGGATTCCGAGACCTCTTCTTGACCGTATGGAGCTGATGGAAATCCCGGGATATACGGAAAATGAGAAGGAACATATCGCAAGGGAACATCTGATCCCGAAGCAGATGGAGATCAACGGTATTCCGGAAGGCAAGCTGGTGATCCAGCCGGCAGCTCTTGGCAAGCTGATCAACAACTATACCAAGGAAGCAGGAGTCCGTTCTCTGGAGAGAAGCATCGGACGTATCTGCAGAAAAACCGCACGTGCTATCATGGAAGAGGGTAAGGATAAGGTAGTTGTCACATCCAGAAATATTTCCAGATTCCTTGGCAAAGAACGATATAACTATCTGATGGCCAATGAGAAGGATGAGATCGGGATCGCCCGCGGTCTTGCATGGACACAGGTAGGCGGTGATACCCTGCAGATCGAAGTCAATATCATGCCCGGAAAAGGCGAGCTGCTTCTCACCGGACAGCTTGGAGATGTGATGAAGGAATCTGCACAGGCAGGTATCAGCTATATCCGTTCGGTTTCTGACCAATATGAGATCGATCCGGAATTTTTCCAGAAGCATGATATGCATGTACATATTCCGGAGGGTGCCGTTCCGAAGGATGGCCCGTCTGCCGGTATTACAATGGCAACTGCCATGCTGTCTGCAATTATCGAAAAACCGGTACGTGCGGATCTTGCCATGACCGGTGAGATCACCTTAAGAGGCCGTGTGCTTCCGATCGGCGGACTGAAAGAGAAGCTGCTTGCAGCTAAATATGCCAGGATCAAGGAAGTCCTTGTTCCGGAGAAAAATCGTCCGGATATCGAGGAGATGGACAGAGAGATCATCCAGGGACTGAATATCCGGTTTGTGGATAACATGAAAGAAGTTCTCGGTGAAGCTCTTGCATAAACAAAAAACAGAAAAACCCTGCCCTGACCTTCAGGACAGGGCTTTTAAAAGAAAAGGGAGGAATAACGAATGGTAATCAAAAACGTATCGCTGGATATCGTCTGCGGCATCACAAGCAAGATCCCGGACACAGGAAGGCCGGAGGTAGCTTTTGCGGGAAAATCAAATGTAGGGAAATCCTCCCTGATCAATGGTCTGATGAACCGCAAGGCCCTGGCAAGAACCAGTGCACAGCCGGGAAAAACACAGACGATCAATTTTTATAACATTAATGAAGCAATGTATCTCGTAGACCTGCCGGGCTACGGCTACGCCAAGGTTTCTGCGGCAGAGAAGGAAAAATGGGGAAAAATGATCGAGGGCTATCTTCATAATTCCAAAGAGCTCCGTGCGGTTTTTCTCCTGGTGGATATCCGCCACAAGCCTTCCACCAATGACAAGCAGATGTATGACTGGATCTGTCACAACGGATATGAGCCGGTGATCATCGCGACCAAGCTTGACAAGCTGAAACGCAGCCAGGTGACAAAAAGCCTGAAGGAGATCCGCATCGGACTGGGCCTTTCGAAAGAGGGAAAGATTCTTCCGTTTTCTGCGGAGACGAAGCAGGGAAGAGACGAGATATGGGCACTGATCGATGAGTTGACCGGCCTTGGTGAACCGGCAGCTACAGAGGATTAAGGAGAGCAGAAAAGATGGGAATTATCAAGGCGCTTAAGCTGGGATTTGACTATCAGAGATACGATGATGACGGCAATGTGGTAGACATGCAGCGTGCAGTCAATGATGTGGACCTGGACATTAAAGCAGGAGAATTTGTGGCAGTTCTGGGACATAACGGATCCGGAAAATCCACACTGGCGAAGCATATGAATGCGCTTCTGATCCCAACAGAGGGAACGATGCTGGTGGACGGGATCGATACCGCCAGAGAGACCAAACTCTGGAAGGTACGCCAGAAGGCAGGAATGGTATTTCAGAATCCGGATAACCAGATCATAGGAACCGTTGTGGAAGAGGATGTAGGCTTTGGTCCGGAAAATATGGGAGTTCCTACAGATGATATCTGGAAACGGGTGAATGACAGCCTGGAAAAAGTCGGTATGACAGCCTATCGTTATCAGTCCCCAAACAAGCTTTCCGGAGGGCAGAAGCAGAGAGTGGCTATTGCAGGCGTGATGGCCATGCGCCCGCGGTGCATCATTCTGGATGAGCCTACCGCCATGCTGGATCCTAACGGAAGAAAGGAAGTCCTGGAGGCAGTGCGGGAGCTGAACCGTAAGGAAAAGGTAACAGTCATTCTGATCACCCATTACATGGAGGAAGTGATCCATGCTGACCGTGTTTATGTCATGGACAGCGGAAATGTTGTGATGCAGGGAAATCCCAAAGAGATCTTTTCCCAGGTGGATACCCTTAAGGAGTATGGACTGGATGTACCACAGGTAACACTTCTTGCATATGAACTGAAGAAATCCGGCGTGGATGTTCCGGATGGAATACTGACTACAGAGGAGCTGGTGAGCGCATTATGTCAATCGAATTAAAAAATGTAACCTATACCTACAGCCCCGGGACAGCCTATGAGAGCCATGCGCTGAAGGATGTCAGCCTTGTGATCCCGGACGGCCAGTTTATCGGGATCATCGGACACACAGGAAGCGGAAAATCCACGCTGATCCAGCATCTGAATGCGCTGGTACAGCCAACATCCGGCCAGGTTCTGTATAACGGAGAAGATGTGTGGGCTGAGAAATATGACCGGAAACAGCTCCGCAGCGAGGTTGGTCTGGTGTTCCAGTACCCGGAGCATCAGCTGTTTGAAAATGATGTGATCTCGGATGTATGCTTCGGACCTATGAATCAGGGACTTTCCAGGGAAGAAGCAGAGAAAGAAGCGAAGCAGGCGCTGACTCAGGTTGGAGTAAAAGAGTCCAATTTCAAGAAATCACCCTTTGAGCTTTCCGGAGGCCAGAAAAAAAGGGTAGCTATTGCAGGGGTTCTTGCCATGAACCCGAAGATCCTGATCCTGGACGAGCCCACAGCAGGGCTTGACCCGAAGGGCAGGGATGATATCCTGGATCAGATCGCAGAGCTTCATAAGGTGCGAGGGATAACCATTGTTCTGGTTTCCCACAGCATGGAGGATATTGCGAAATACGTGGAGCGTCTCATTGTTATGAACCACGGAGAAGCTGTATTTGATGATGAGCCGAAGAAGGTTTTTTCCCATTATAAGGAACTGGAAACCATGGGACTTGCCGCACCGCAGATCACTTATATCATGCATGAGCTGAAGGAACATGGGCTGCATGTGGATGCAGATGCCACAACGGTGGAGGAAGCCAGAGACAGTATCCTTGCCGCACTTGCGCAGGCGAACTCTCCATTACTGAACAAAGGAGGGGCGGAAAAATGATCAGAGATATTACCATTGGCCAGTATTATCCGGCCAAATCCGTTCTTCACAGACTGGACCCACGGACCAAATTTCTGGGAACTCTGGGATTTCTGATCTCTGTGTTCCTGTTCCATACATTTCTCGGATATGCGGTGGCAACAGCATTTCTGGTAGCCATGATCGCAATATCCAAGGTTCCGGTGAAATTCATGTTCAAGGGTCTGAAGGCTATCGTTATGATCCTTCTGATCACGGTTGTGTTCAATATCATCCTGACGCCTGGCGAAGTGCTGTGGCGTTTCGGGATCATCAAGGTCACAAGGGAAGGCCTTGTTCTTGCAGGAAGAATGGCGATCCGTCTTGTTTACCTTGTGATCGGATCTTCCATCATGACATTGACTACCACGCCGAATCAGCTGACAGATGGTCTGGAGAGACTGCTCCGTCCGCTGAACAAGATCCGGGTGCCGGTACATGAGATCGCCATGATGATGTCCATTGCCCTTCGATTTATCCCGATCCTTCTGGAGGAGACGGATAAGATCATGAAGGCACAGATCGCCAGAGGTGCAGATTTCGAAAACGGAAACCTGATCCAGAAGGCGAAAAATATGGTACCCCTTCTTGTACCGCTGTTTATTTCGGCGTTCCGCCGCGCCAATGATCTGGCAATGGCCATGGAAGCAAGGTGTTACCATGGTGGAGAGCACAGAACCCAGATGAAGCCGCTGCATTATGAAAAAAGAGATTATGCGGCCTATGGAATCCTTGTGGCATATCTTGCGGTGGGTGTTGCATTCCGTGTGGCGGGACTGTAGCCAAATCCTGCCGGTACTCAGACATGGAACGGTCCGAAGCGTTGCATTTTGCACAGCGGAACTGCAACCGGATCAGGCAGGCATTTTGCAGGACAGTATGTCTGTTTTGGGATAGAAAGTACTGCAGGGATGTCTGTATCAGGAGGGAATATATTTTATGAAACGAGTAGGACTTGTTGTAGCTTATGATGGAACCAAGTACTCAGGCTGGCAGACACAGCCAAATGGAATCACCATTCAGGGCGTTTTAAACGATACCTTAAGTGAGCTGCTTGGGGAAAAGATCGAGACCATCGGTGCCAGCCGTACAGATGCAGGAGTGCACGCTCTTGGAAATGTGGCGGTGTTTGATACCGAATCCAGGATCCCCGGGGAAAAATTTTCCTATGCACTGAACCAGAGACTTCCGGAGGATATCCGTATCCAGCTTTCTGAGGAGGTGGAGCCGGATTTTCATCCCCGTTACTGTGACAGTGAAAAAACATATGAATATCGTATCCTGAACCGGCGGTTTCCGGTGCCAACGGAGCGTTTGTACTCTTATTTTTACCATTATAAACTGGATGTGGATAAGATGAAGGAAGCAACATCTTATCTGATCGGACGCCATGATTTTGCCAGCTTCTGCGGCTCCGGCGCACAGGTGAAGACCACCATCCGTACCGTGACCTCCATGGACGTGTGGAGAGATGGTGATATGGTGACCATCCGCATTTCAGGAACAGGCTTCCTTTACAATATGGTGCGTATCATTTCCGGAACCCTGATCGAGATCGGAAACGGGCAGTATCCGCCGGAACGCATGGATAAGATCCTGAAAGCCTGTGACCGCGGGGCAGCAGGCCCCACAGCTCCGGCTCAGGGTCTGACGCTGATGGGAATCGAGTTTTTCTGAAAACAGGAATTTTGTTGAAAATTACAAGAAAAAACAGTTGACAGTCAAGGTGCCTTATAATATAATAACTCAATGTGACGTAGTGCGAAGATGCTTGAGCCAATAGCCCCGGCGACGGCATTTTATCAGCGGTTTCGGACATTTCCGCGATTTATTTTGCACCCGCGTTTCCATTTACTTTTTTTCGCGGAAGTACCGCGGTTTGAGAAACATTATCGTTGATAAATAACAGGAGGTAGGACCATGCAGACTTATATGGCTAATCCGGATAAAATCGAAAGAAAATGGTATGTAGTTGACGCAGAGGGTTGCACTCTGGGACGTCTGGCATCCGGTGTTGCAAGTGTTTTAAGAGGAAAGAACAAACCTCAGTTTACACCGCACGTTGACACAGGAGATTATGTAATCGTTGTAAACGCTGATAAGATCAAAGTTACAGGCAAGAAGCTTGAGCAGAAGATTTATTATAACCACTCCGACTATGTTGGTGGAATGAAAGAAACCACATTAAAAGAAATGTTAGCAAAGAAACCTGAGAAGGTTATCGAGCTCGCAGTTAAGGGAATGCTTCCGAAAGGACCTCTTGGAAGAGCTATGAACAAGAAACTTTTCGTATACGCAGGACCAGAGCACAAACATGAGGCTCAGAAGCCTGAAGTTTTAACATTTTAATAGGAGGTAGAAAACATTGGCTAGCGCAAAATTCTACGGAACAGGAAGAAGAAAGAAATCAATCGCAAGAGTTTACCTGGTACCTGGAACAGGTAAAATCACTATCAATAAAAGAAACATCGATGAGTACTTCGGACTTGAGACTCTGAAGGTTATCGTTCGTCAGCCACTGGCTTTAACAGAGACAGAGGGTAAATTCGACGTGATCGTTAATGTTCACGGCGGTGGATACACAGGACAGGCTGGAGCAATCCGTCATGGTCTTTCCAGAGCACTCCTTGAGGCAGACAAAGACTACAGACCAGTTCTTAAAGCTGCTGGATTCCTTACACGTGATCCACGTATGAAAGAGCGTAAGAAATACGGTCTCAAAGCAGCTCGTCGTGCTCCGCAGTTCAGCAAGCGATAATTCCAATCGAATACAGAAAACTATTAAAACCTCGGAAAACTTTGATTTTCCGGGGTTTTTCTTATATCTGAAATCCTGAAAATTTTCTAAAAAAGTGGTCAATTTTGATGCGTAGCACACACGTAGCGCACAAGTAGCACACAAATTCGCTTGACATATTTGGAAAAGCCTGCTAAAATGCGGACAATCTCATATTAGAGTTTTCTGTGGGGCTACCGGGAAAGATTTAGGGGCTAAAATCCGACCGGATCAGAGGACAAGATAAAGGGTATCTGTAATATTGACATCCTTTGATAGCTATACCAATTTTTACAGGAAAGACCGTTACCAGAAGAAACCGTGTGAATGGTCTGTTATTAGTATACGTTTTTTTGTAACGTGCTTGCTGATATTATGCCCTTATGATATAATTATTGTTACAAGGCACAGACATACAGGTAAGAGTACAAGACACTATAGTATAGAACAGAACAAAACATGATTCCTGCTTTTTGTAGATTAATTTTTATGAAAAGGAGATTTGAGATCATGGAGAAAACAAAGTATAGTCTTAGTACAATCAGAAAAAAAGCATATGCCGCAGGATATAGAGTTGAGAAAGGATTTCAGCGTTACAGGTATAATAATGCTGTTTGCAGAGATTGTAATGGTGTTGCGTATACCGGTTATGCAGTACGAGACCTTTCAACGGGTTACTATGAATGGGACAGTTGCGATGGGAATTTTACTCATCTGTGGACACTGGAAGATGTCGAAGAATTTCTAAAATCTGTCTATGAGGAAGCTGGCTTAGATTATTAAGCTGACTGGCAGGTACCTGTATAAGTGCATAAAGAAAGACCGTTACTACCATAGCAGGAGAGTAACGGTCTTTTCTAATATAAGATTTTATGCGGTAAGTTGCTGTTTCTTTGTTTTGACAGCAGCTCTTTTTTGATTTTTCTTTTTCGATTTTTCTTCCATTTCTTTTTTTAAACGTGCTCTAAATAAAGCACTGGCAAAACTTTGCGTCATTTCAATATCTTCTAAATCATCTGTATGTAAAATATGTAAGATTAACCAGAAACGTTCCTGATCTATTTCTGGAAGCTGTTTAAATTTTTCCCAATCTGCATCAGCCAATTGAAATAATTTTGCCAGATAATGAGTATTTTGTAATGAACTTCTACATTTATTGGCGTTAATGATTTCGATGATTTCTTTTCTGCAAGGACGTTGAGTTAATTTACATCTTTCCATTACTCAGTAACCTCCTGTTCTTTTTCAAGCTGAAATTCATAAGCTCGTCTTACTGACCCAAAAATCATATTTAAACTTTTAATATCATCCAATTTCAAGACATAATTAATAATATCAGTCTGGAGGGACAATACTTGAAACATATTATCTCGTAAGTTTTCGTTAAGCTCTGATTTCAGTTTTTCAATTTCTTTCTGCTGATCTGCAATAATCTCAGATGCAAGTGTCTGTTTTTCTTCTGGTAAATTCATGTTTTATACTTCCTTTCTGTTAAGGGAGTATGTTATAATAACCATACCCCTTTTATTGTTATGTGAGAGTTTCGGTAAAAGGTATTCGCCCTGTAGCTGGTAACTATGGGGCTTTTTTAATTGCTGCAATCAATAAAATCACATCCTTTCATTAAATTTTGTTTATGGCTTCACGCAAGGATTCCAGCTCATAATGTGTATATACGTTTTCTGTAACGCCTTGTCCTGCATGACCAACTATCTTTTTGATGATTCGTTCGTCAATACCTGCTGCTGCCAGTAATGAAACGCAAGTATGACGGGTATCATGTGGCCTGTGTTTCATGTTTAGCTGTTCAATTAGAGGCTTCCAATAACTATCGTAATAATTGCGATATTCAAAAGGCTTGCCCTCAGGTGTGCTTATGAGATATTCACAATCATTCAGATGATACCAATGTTCAAAGAATGGTAGTATTTTGTCTGCAATGGGAACCCGACGGATGCCTGCTGCCGTTTTACTTTTCTTAATGTCGAACCATTTTTCCTGTAAATTAACATCTTCTTTTTTTAAAGAGAGTAGTTCACTGATTCGACAACCAGAATAAATCAACATGAGAATAACGTTACAATAACCGTTTGCGTCTTTGTGTTTCCACAACTTCTGTATTTCATCGGTACTGAATGGTGTGCGGTCACGTTTATCCGGGTTTCCTGCCTTTTTGATGTTCAAATAGGTGACCTTATTCATATCTGGTGGTATGATGTCGTGAATCACAGCATACTTAAAGACTGCGTTCATAAGAATCTTGAATTTCTTTAAGGTTGGCTCATTTTTACCAGAAGAATCAGCAATGTACTGTAAATCATCCAGTTTAATATCAACCATTCTTTTATTGGCTATCGGCTCACATAATAGAAATGCCGCTTTATAGCCTTTTACATTAGAGGCGGAAACCGTAGGAAAATGTTCCTCTGACCATCTATCATACGTTTCTTGTAACGTAATCTTTGCAGATTCCAAATCATATTGTGATTTATTATAGTCAGCAAGTGCCGCCAGAGCATCCGCTTTTGTTTCGTAGTAACCGATTGTTTTTCTGATCTGCTTTGATTTATGAGTTACCGGGTCAAGAGTCCATCTGTCTGTAACAATAGCTCGATAGGGACATCTACGTTTGCCAGAAAGCTTATAAACACTTCCGAAGCCGTTGGGTAATTTCAAATAGCATCACTCCTGTTCTTTCTTCCATTTATCTTTCCACTGATCTATAATGTGTTCTACTATTCGTATAGCATGGGATTCCAATAGTGAAACAGGTAAACTAATAGTTTGGTAAGCATCTTCACCACAAACTTTTTCTTTTTGCTTTTTTCCAATAGCTATATAGCGTTCATTTTTTGATAATACAAAAGATGTATTTCTTATGGTATCATCCGGGAGAGGTTTTGCGATTCCGTGATCGAGGTAACAGGGTGTGTCGTAAGTGTTGTTCAGGTATAATCCCAAATAATTTAAAAAGTCATGAAATAACGTTTTATCTGACAAAATGAAATTTAATAAATCAATAGTAGGGAAATCTTCATCTGCCAATATGCCACCAGTTTTACAGGAGATTAGCGTTTGTATAGCTGCATCAGATAAACCTGTTATACGACCTACCATAACCGTATCTTTGTCTACAGTAGAAACATTGCTAAAACCTAGAAGATAATCAGAAGTCGTATTAAACACTTCACAATATCCTTTTAATTCATACTCACTTACATTTCGGTTGTCTGTCTCTATTTTACGAATTGCTGAATGCGTTAAAGTGTCATACCCTCTTTCTTTAAAAATAGCGGCAAGCTGTTCAGCAGTCATTCTATAGCCATTAGACGTAAATTCAAAATCTTCACGTATTTTTTTGTAACGATTTTCGTTCATTAATTCCCCTTTCCATAATTGTTCTGAAATAAGAACATAAATATAAAAAGCTCCGTATAAATAACATTTTAGCACAAAGCAACAATATTGTTTTAGATTATGATATTATGTGCTTACAACGGAACAACAACAATAAATGTTCTGTAATTAGAATAGCACGTGTGAAAACTAATGTCAATATTTTTTGTTAGAAAGGAGTTTTTATGTTTAATAAGGAAGTCAGGACATATGCAAAAGAAAAAGGCATCTACTTATGGGAAATTGCAGAAGCCTTACATATCAATGATGGCAATTTTAGCCGAAGGTTAAGGAAGGAATTACCAGAAGCTCAGAAACAGGAAATCATTCGGATTATAGACAAGCTTGCAGAGAAGAGGACGGTGGTTAAATGAAAAATGGTCGTATTTCGGTTTCTACTGCTGCCAAAGTTTTAAAGATGGATTGCCAAACCGTAAGACTTCTTCTTAGACAAAATGCGGTAGAATGGGGAACAGCTTTTAAACGGCCGGGGTCAACTCAATATAGCTATCTTATATACTCTGAACCGTTCAGGCAACTCACAGGCTATCGGGAGGCAGGTGATATGGAGTGACTGTTACAAAAAGAGACAGGCTTGAATATGAGCAATATTGTTTGGAAGTCGAGTTGGAGTTTTGGAAAGATCAGCAGGAAAATACATGCGATATAGGGTACTGGCACTATGCAGAAGGGCGAATGCAAGTATTGAATGAGAAAATTATAATGTACCCATAACAGTGGACACGCGAATTAGTGTAGTACCTGTTTTTCGGACACCCACACAAGACGTGCCCCTGTTCTTAAACACTG
>NZ_JBQHWA010000043.1:0-19124 GCF_052064225.1 Blautia massiliensis (ex Liu et al. 2021)
CACATGGAGCTGACTGTTACTAATCGGGTGAGGGCTTGACCAAGAAACGCAGGTTAAGAATTGATTCAAGAGTTTGATTAACGATCAACAAACATGTATGTAGTTTTTAAGGTACAAACCTTAAAATGGCCCAGTGGCTCAGTTGGTTAGAGCGCCGCCCTGTCACGGCGGAGGTCGAGAGTTCGAGTCTCTTCTGGGTCGTTACAGCTTAGCTGTAATGAATTAAATATGGGATCTTAGCTCAGCTGGGAGAGCATCTGCCTTACAAGCAGAGGGTCATAGGTTCGAGCCCTATAGGTCCCATAGATTATGGATGGATTCCCGAGTGGCCAAAGGGGGCAGACTGTAAATCTGTTGGCACCGCCTTCGAAGGTTCGAATCCTTCTCCATCCACTTAAATGCCGATGTGGCTCAATTGGCAGAGCAGCTGATTTGTAATCAGCAGGTTATCGGTTCGAGTCCGATCATCGGCTTTTAACATTTAATAACGCGGGGTGGAGCAGTCTGGAAGCTCGTCGGGCTCATAACCCGAAGGTCATAGGTTCAAATCCTGTCCCCGCTACTTATGCCCAGATAGCTCAGTTGGTAGAGCAGAGGACTGAAAATCCTCGTGTCGCTGGTTCGATTCCGGCTCTGGGCATGTTTTAATGTAAAACATACGAACGGCTGGTTAGAAAAAGCCTGAGCGTGTTTTAATGTAAAACATACGAACGGCTGGTTAGAAAAAGCCTGAGCGTGTTTTAATATAAAACATACGAACGGCTGGTTAGAAAAAGCCTGAGCGTGTTTTAATGTAAAATATGCGAACGGCTGGTTAGAAAAAGCCTGGGTATGTTTTAATGTAAATATGGGGTATTAGCTCAGTCGGTAGAGCACTTGACTTTTAATCAAGTTGTCCGGGGTTCGAATCCCCGATGCCTCACTTTTTAAGTGGATCAGATAAATTCCCATTTATTGCTCAAGGCAGTAGGTGGGAATTTTGTTTTATATCTGTGCGAGTATAGTATAAAGGAAGACGGTTACGTTGTGATTCAGCGTAACCGTCTTTTTTATATCAGAGAAAATTACTTACTGACGAACGAATCAGCAGAGCCATCGAGTAGGATTTCAATGGTAGGAGTATGTCAATGCGATAAAAAAATTATTGTGGACATTTTCGACAAAAAATGTTCACTTTGCGACAAATTTGACAAAGTTCAAGAGATAAAAATGTTATATAATTAGAGCATAGCTGTACAGTATTAAGACTTTATCATAAGAATGAGCAGGAAATCTGTTATGATCAGGATTACCAGGAAGACAATACAGATGGTCATAGAATAGATATTCTGGATCTGGTTTGGATTCTGCGGATCACATTTAATCTGAACATGATTTCCGGGGGCTTTGCCGAGGCGTAAAAACTCGATTCGGTCAGCTGTGTAGTCTTGTTCCTTGTAGGTGTAAGAGTACTTCACATAGTTATGATAATTGGAACTATGAGGCTTGTTAGGATTATTTGAGCGGCTGACAGATGATATAACAGCATCTACAGGTACGTAATCATGATATTTTATGGCGGAACAGATAGTTATTGCCAGAAAAAAAACAGTTCCGATTACGCAGCAGCCCAGAATAACCGGTAAAATTTGTCGGGCTTTTGGATTTACGGTGACACTCATGATTTTTCTCCTTTCTTGGTTGATAGTCTGATAATTTACGGGGGATTAATTATAAATGATTTCGAATGATCTCGAAAATTTATAATTGATGAACATTATAGCATAGTACAGCAGAAGGGAAAAGTGCATCAAAAAAATTGCTGCCGCTGATGCTGATCCTGATGTTGATCTTAGGAATCAGCATGCCAGCAAATGCAGCTGCAAATCCCAGACTGAACAGTACAAAAAAGGTTTTGTACGTGGGAAAAACATCACAGTTAAAGGTTGTAAACTGGAAGAAAGCCGTGAAATGGTCTTCTTCCAATAATAAAGTTGTAAAGGTTTCGTCAAAGGGAAAGATAACGGCTGTGAAGACCGGAACCGCAACAGTAAAGGCCAGAATTGCCAAAAAGACATTAACCTGTAAGGTTACAGTAAAAAGCCCGGGAATGTCAGTGAAAAAAGCCGTATTGTATGTAAAGGGAAAAAGTCTGCAGTTAAAAGTAAACGGTGTTTCGGGAAAGACGGTATGGAGTTCTGCCAATAAAAAAATCGTTAAAGTCAGCTCTAAGGGAAAAATAACAGCAGTAAAAACCGGAACAACCGTGGTTAAAGCTAAAATAGGAAAAAAAGTATATACCTGTAAGGTTACTGTAAAAAATCCTTATCTGTCTGCAAAGAGCTTAAAATTTGTATGGGGAACAGCGAATACGTCCAGGAAGCTTTCGATAAAGGGTGATGTGATCAAAGCTGCCTCAAGTTCAAATACAAAGGTTGCCAAGGTAAAAAAAGATGGTACTGTTTCTGTAACAGGAACAGGAACATGTACAGTAACCTTTAAAGATTCCAAGAAGAGAACATATCGATGTAAGATAACAGTTGTGAAACCAACAATGAAAAATCAAAAAGCTACTCTGGAAGAAGGGGGAAGTATCCAGCTTGGTTTTAAGGAAAAGGGTGTTAAAGTAAGCTGGTCATCTGCTGATCAGAAAATTGCAACAGTAACAAAAACAGGTGTTGTCCAGGCAGTCGGAGAGGGAAATACATCGATTGTTGCCAAAGTAAAAGGAATAAAAATCTTTGCAAGGATTTTTGTTACGAAAAAATACGTGCAGGATTCCGGACATGAATACACCAGAGGTGAATGGGTAAAACTTCTTCTGGATAAAGTTGGCTGCAAGTATGAAGAGCAGTTTGACAGCAAAAATTATTATTATGCTGATACCAGAGAAAATGAAAATGGAATCGCAGCAGAAATTGCAAAAACTATGGGAATCATTCCCGATGAAACCGATGAGCAGGATGTTCCATATTTTTATCCTGACGAATATGCAACAAGAGAGTTTGCCGCATATACAGCAGTAATGCTTATGGGATATGAAACTACGGATGAAGAACCGACATGTGCAGATGCGGCTCAGATCAGGTATAAAAATGTTGTAGCTATTGCACTGAAAAAGAATATGCTGTCTCTGAATGGAGATACCTTTGAACCGGAGAAGGCAATTAACGGAAATGATGCAGCTCAGATCTTAAAAGCTATCGACCAGATCACTGAGGACTCAGTAATCGATGAGAATTATGACAGCAAGGTTACCTATGCAACAAATGTAGTTGAAGTCAAAGATACTTCCAAAAATATATACAATGTTGTCCAGAACAGTGACGGAACTTATACGATCACAGTAAAAGATGGAAATGCTTATAAAAATCTGGAAACCGGAAAGGTTGTACTGTTTTCTGCAAAGGAAATGGGAACAGATACAGATATTGCATTAAAAGTCCAGAATATCACAAAGGACGGACAGGGACGTCTGATCATTAAGGCCGGCAAACCGGATGATATTTCAGAGGTTTACAAATCAATTGATTTTGAAGGTGCAGGAATTGCAGATCCGGAAAATATGCAGGTAACTGCAGAGGGCGTTCAATATGAGTATATTCCGGAAAATTCAAGTGAGGTGCCGGCAGGAGGACTTACTCTCGGCGGAAGTATTCCGGTTCCAGGTAAATTGAAATTTGATCTTAATCATAAATTTAATGATAAGGTGAAGCTGTCCGGTTCTGTTGCTGTTACGATTCCGGATGTAAGCTGTAAGCTGGATGCCGGATTTAGCTGGGGAAAGATAGAGGTAAAGCATTTTATTGCGTCAGTTACAGGAAAAGCTGATTTCGAAGGTGGACTTTATATAAGTGGCGTGAATTCAGAGCAGCAGATCAAACATGCAAGTGGAACTATGGAAACAGTCAGCGATGTACTTGAACTGGGACGAGTTCCTATAAAGCTTGGTACAACTGGTCTTTCTGCAGATCTGGTGGTTTCTCTGTTTTATGATGTGTCCGGGCAGTTTGTTGTAAAATATTCCGTTGAAGCAACCGGCGGATATGAATTCAAAGATGGAAATGGAAGATTTATCCATGATTTCAGTCAGACTTTGACACCGGTCACAATAGAAGGATCTGCGAAATGCGGTCTTCAGTTTGGATTAAATCTGACTGCATTGGAGACATGGGATCTGGCAGGAATTGATATTAAGGTAGGACCTGCGGCAAAGGCAAGCGTATCCTATACAGTTCGTGATGCCGGAAATGTGCTTTGTTCTGATGTAAGAACCTATATTTACGCAGCGGGTGAGTTGAATCCGGATACGGTGGTCGGAAAGTTCCTGAAAACGGTATGGCATTATACGTTGTCCAAGGATTTTCTGTCTGATGATGACGATAATCCACTAAAATTGAAGGTTCATTTTGAAAATGGAACACTGGTAGATAAATGTACAGTCGGAGCTGGAAGCATTGAGGGAAGCGTTTTGGATTCAAACAGTAAAGCTCCTGTAAAAAATGCCAGCGTGGAAGCATATTCCGGAACAGTCAAGGTTGAAAAAACTTTCACGAAAGAAGATGGAACTTATTCATTTAATGATCTTGATGAAGGAACCTACAAAATTGTTGTCACAGCAACCGGTTACCAGAAATATGAGAGCAGTTCCATGGAAGTATCAGCGAACCAGATCACATACGCAGAATCTTTCCTGATGGTATCCAGAGCAGAAGCCGGAGATGGTGAGCTGAGTGGAAGATTTATTCATTCCATGACCGGCGGAAATATAGAAAATGTAACTTATGAATTACGTAAGGGCTGGGATAATGTGATCGGAGAGACTGTGAAAGAAGGCGTATCAGCAGATGGAACCTATACGTTGACCGTGCCAGCCGGAAACTATACGCTGAATGCAAGCAATGAAGATTTTGTTTCTGCCCATATCAATGTTGTAGTTCAGGCAAATGCATGCAGTGAACGTGATGTAACAATGTCATCGACCAATATCAGTGCAGGAGATGAGGGACTTCTTCAGATCGTGCTTACATGGGGAGAAACTCCGCGAGACCTGGATTCTCATCTGCTGGGACCTGCTGATGAAAACGGAGATGACTACTTCCATGTATACTACAGGGATAAAAATGCATATTCAGAGGATGGAGATGTAATAGCAAATCTAGATCTGGATGATACAAGCAGCTATGGACCGGAAACAACAACCATATACAAAGGCTTCACCGGAAGAAAATATAGCTTTTATGTATACGATTATACAAACGGTGAAGATGATGCGAGTACAGAATTATCTGCTTCGTCAGCCAAAGTAACCGTTTACCGGGGTGGAAAACAGATCTATCAGGCAAATGTACCGGTTAACAGGGAAGGATACCTGTGGCATGTATTTGACTATGATGTGCAGTCAAACAAGCTTATGCCAGTCAATACCTTTGTATATGATTATGAAGTGCCGGAAGCAAATGCAATGGAAGATAATTCAGGCATTATTTCAGAAACAGAAGCCCTTGAGATTATCTGAAACAGTGAAAAGAAAGCTGAAGAAGAGAGCAGCGAGGAACTCAATATGAGTTCTGAAGAAGGAAAGACGGACGATAATACTGAGGAAGAGATATTTGATGATTCCAGTGAAGAGCCGGAGATATCAGAAAGTGGTGATACGGCTGAAGTAATTGAGTTTCCGAAGGACTCTGAAACGGAAGAAGAAAATGACGGAACAGAAATAACAGAAGAGGATAGTGAGAGTGCGGAGGAGCTGCCGGTGGAAGATATTTATGAGGGATCAGAGGAGTTAGGTCTGGCAGGATAAAAATGTACTGTGATCGAACAGATCTCGCTGTTTGTGGCAGTACGCATATTCGGGCCCCATATGCCGGCACCGGAGGTAACGATGTTGTGCATAGTCCCCTTTTTCAGGTAGCCGCAGGAATTTTCCCAGACCAGGCCGGTGATGATGTTCAGAGGGAACAGCTGGCCGTCATGAGTATGGCCGCAGAGATCAAGGTCTGCGCCTGCGGCTGCCACTTCATCCAGCTGACCGGGCTGATGATCCATAAAAATAATCGGGAGTGTTTTGTCAAGGCAGGCTGTAAGCTGGTCAGGATCCTTACGGGTGTCGGACATTTTTCGGCAGCGTGAAGGATCCTTACGGCCTGTCAGATAAAACCGTTTATCTACGAGGACGGTTTCGTCATCGAGAAGCCGGATGTTGGCAGATTCCAGAAAATTCCGCATTCTGGGATCATCATAATCTTTTTTTGCATTGCGGAAGGTAAAACCGGCCAGAATCGGTTCGCTGAGATCATGGTTGCCCCAACAGGCATAAACGCCGTATCTGGATTTCAGTGAACGGAGAATGGCCGCTGTTTTTTTCGGGTTTTTGATCCCTTCATATTCGTTATCAAAAATATCGCCGGCAATACAGATCAGATCCGGATCTTCGGCGTTGATCTTTTTTGCAAGAAGCCCGGCATGTTTTTCTCCGATACTGTAACCGAAATGAATGTCTGCGAGCAGGACGATCTTCAGGGAGTCCATTCCCTTCACCTGCTTGTCTATTTTCACATCATAAGTTTTTGTCTTAATATTCCACTGATTAAAAATCCCATAGAGACTGACACCAATGATCAGAAGGGTGCAGACAGCGCCTGTGACTACGAAGGCTTTCCGGGAATACATCCAGGCCGGATGAAGCGTATGCTTCAGGATCAGTCTGCAGAGATCTGTAGTTACGATTACGATCAGGATGTAAAGAAATGTTCCCTGAAAATAATTTGCCGTATTTTTCAGGAAGCGATGGAGCGCAGGGGGCTTCCGGATGAGAAAACAGGTCAGAAGAGAAGTGGACAGAAAAATATAAACACCTGCAAAGCATGCCCGGAACGCAAAGGTCTGGAAAAAATGAGCGCAGGCACCCATCCACAAAATCATCCAGCGGACGATATAAATATTAATGAGAATATATAATGGTGCGAGAAAGATGGCAAGCATGGTGTGTGATACCTCCATTCGTGGCAAGCAGTAAGCGGTGAGCAGGACTGATCGTTGCAGATACTTTTTGGATTGATACATAGCATTTCCATAAATTACTGCAGCATGTTCGGAATAACTTTTTTTGATGCATTGATTCATGGAACCGCTATAGTATACAGCAAATAATAATTTTTGGCAAAAGAACATATATTAGGAAAAAGAACGCTTATGGTGTTTTTATGAAAAAATATGCGCTTCTTCGATATTGTCTGGTGTTTTTAGCAATTGTTCTTCCTTATTTTTCGGCGGCAACCATTAATGGACCGGAGAGGGTCCTGGCAGAGAGGGTGCCGAATATGGAAGAATATCTCCCGGTCATTGTTTTTTCGCAGATTTCTCCGGATATGAAAAAAGAAACCATAAAGGCGCAGACTGTGATCGCACGGTCGAATATTCAAAGGTGGCTGGGAGAGGGAAAAAATCTCGCAGAGATCCTGAGGGAAAACGGAAACACAGAGGAAGGCTGGAGATATTTTTTTGCAGAAAAAAGGCAGATCTATGAGCAGGCAGCAAAAGAGACGGATGGACAGGTACTTACATATGAAGGAAAAGTGAGGCTGACTCCCTGGCATAAGAGAAGCGCAGGGAAAACCCGCAGCGGGGAAGAAGTTTTTCATGATGAGGCGTATACATATCTGAAATCGGCAGATAGCAGTGAGGACAAAAAATCTCCGGATCATATAAAAATCGTGGAAATTCCTGCGGGGCAGCTTTCCGGGGAGCTGAAGATCAAAAAACGGGACAGTGCCGGTTATGTGACAGAGCTTACGATTGGGGAAACACTTCTGGAGGGAGAAAGTTTTGCAGCGGGAATGGGACTGGAATCCGCGAATTTCAGTTTGAAGAAAAAGGATGATATTTATTATCTGCGAGTGCGTGGCAGCGGTCATGGTGTGGGATTTTCCCAGTTTGGTGGAAATGAGATGGCAAAAAACGGAAGCAGTGCGGAGGAAATCCTGGAAAAATATTTTCCGGAGATGGAGCTGAAAGCTGAGGATTAAAGAAAGTCAGGCATCCGAAGCAACGTCTGATAAAAAAATATTCAAAAAATGAATAGACAGCCATATTCTGGACACTCTATAGATATAGAAATGGTGACCGAAACGGCAGCTTTACTGTTTTTTCTGTTACTGAAAATGAACATATCAGACAGAGGTGGAAAGAATATGAAAAGTAAAATTGTGAGAGGTATTATCAACGGAGGTGTTCTGGCAGCAGTGGCGGCACTTGGGATTACTGTTTATCAGCTTGGAACAAAGCCCATCGCAGAAAGTCCCCAGGAGGAAAATTCTGTACAGGTAGAAGAGACCGGGCTGGAAGAGGAGCTTTCGGACGGGGAAAACGCAGAGGATGCGGCAGCTGCCGGAGATGGCTGGCAGGATGCAGCACAGGATGAGATCTCTGATGGAGAAACCGGAGATGAAGCAGGTCTGTCAGGAGCTTCAGAAGCCGGAGCAGATGGAGTGACAGGAAGCATCCGTGAGACTGCAGGAAGTGGTACAGCCGAAAATGCAGCGGCAGATGCAGATAATGGAAGTGGTACGGAGGATAGGAGCGTGTCTGCGGCAGCAGGTGCAGACAGAAGCCGCACAGATGGCACTGGAAATACAGCAGATAATGCCGGAAATACATCGGCAGAGGGAGCGGTGAATAACGGAGCTGGAGCTTCCACAGATACCGCAGAGACCTCAGCTGTCGGAATTGCGGCACAGGCTTTGGATTTTACGGAGGATTCCATTATGGAATGGCCGGTCAGAGGAACGGTTCTTGTGGATTACAATATGGATGAAACCGTATATTATCCGACTTTGGATCAGTATCGTGTAAGCTCTGCCATTGCTTTGCAGGCAGTGGAGGATGCGCCGGTGTATGCGGCGGCTGATGGTCAGGTGCTTTCTGTTGTACAGGATGCCTGCACGGGAACGACTGTGACTATGGAGCTGGGAAATGGTTATCAGGCAGTATACGGGCAGCTGAAGGACCTTACTGTGGCAGAAGGTGACACAGTAAAGGAGGGTGAAGTGATCGGAAATATCAGTGCACCTACCAAATATTATTCTGTAGAAGGCCCGAATCTTTATTTTGCAATGAAAAAGGATGGCGTGCCGGTAGATCCGTTTGAATATCTGGAATGACAGGGAAAACCGAAAAACAGATATGCCGGGGAGATTTCTGGAAACAGAGTATGGAGGATACGGGATGGGAGGTATATGCATCCCGTATCCCCTGCCTTGTGAAGCGTATTAGTGAGAACGGAGTGAGCAGTAATAAAAATTTCCATTTACATAGGAAAAGAAGCTTTTTTACCGGAAAGAAACCGTGTATAATCTATATTATAAATATGCATACAAGGACAGATATAACAGGACAAAAGAAGAGGTACATAAGTTATGAACATTAATGAAATAGCCAGGCTTGCCGGAGTTTCCAGAGCTACGGTATCCAGATATCTGAATAATGGATATGTCAGCAGTGAAAAAAAGGAAGTCATCCGCAGGGTGATCCAGGAGACAGGATATCAGCCATCCTCCCAGGCACAGACACTGCGGACCAAAAAAACCAGTCTCATCGGTGTCATCCTTCCAAAGATCAATTCAGATACCATAAGCCGTGAGGTGACAGGGATCAGTGATATTCTTACACGGAGAGGATATCAGCTTATTCTGGCCAATACCAATAATGATGTGGAAGAAGAGCTGAAATACCTTTCTCTGTTTAAAGAACGTCAGGTGGACGGAGTGGTTTTTATTGCTACCATGTTTACCAGAAAGCATAAACAGATGCTGAAGGATTATAAGGTACCGATCGTGATCCTGGGACAGCATCTGGACGGATATCCATGTATTTATCAGGATGATCATAAAGCAGCTTTTCAGGTCACGGAGAAGCTGGCGGAGAAGGGGAAAAAGTTTGCCTATATCGGCGTTACAGATAAGGACGAGGCAGTTGGTGCCTGCCGGAAAAAGGGTTTTATGGATGCTATCCATAAAGCTAAGCTGGAGGTCGTGCCGGAGAGGATGAAGATCGGAAGCTTTACCATGGATTCCGGGTATGAGATGGCGAAGGAGCTTTTTGAGGAGGAGCCTTCCATAGATTCTCTTGTGTGTGCTACGGATACTATGGCGGTGGGAGCCATGACTTATTTGAAGGAGATCGGGCTTCGCATTCCCGAGGATGTTCAGATCGCAGGGATCGGGGATGGAGTTCCGGGTAAGATCGTGGAACCGAAGCTGACAACAGTACATTTTTATTATAAGACCAGCGGAATGGAGGCAGCAGCCATGCTGGCTGATCTTATTGAGAACGATACCGGGATCAGCAAGGAAATAAAAATGGGATGTGAGCTTGTGGAACGGGAATCTCACAGGTAACAGAGAATATCCTCGCAGACAGAGGAAGAAATTATAAGTTATTGTGGAACAGGAGCAGATCTTTTGGGAGAAAAAGACCTGCTTCTTTTTTTGCGTGGTGCTGTGTTATGGCTGAGCAAACACAGAAAAATGCCAGATTTTTTCTGCGATGTCCTGACTGGTTTGTCTGTCTTGCATCTGTTCTTATGGAATATGTACAATTTTGACCGAAGAAATTTGTGCGATGTTGCGGATTTACAAATAATAATGCAGTAGTTATAATACAAGTAAGATATGAGAACGATTCCACATAAGAACACAAGCAACAACATAAAACAAACCATTGAAAAGCGCTGAAATCATCAAAAAGCTTAAAAAATGGAAAGATTACCGTTCCTTGTATGAATGGATATATGAAATCAATCTCATAAATAAATGAAAAACAATGGATCAGAGATAATAAATCCCGGGAAGCTGAAGAAAGAACAGACAGATCTGATCCGAAGAAAGGGAAAGCAGAAAGATATGACTGTCCGGGAACAGTAGCAGAAAAGGAGGAAGGACATGGATTACAGAAAGACAGCACAGGAAATCTATGATCATGTAGGAAAGAAAGAAAACATCATTTCCGCGGCGCACTGTGCAACAAGGCTTCGTCTGGTCATTGCGGATAATGACAAGGCGGATAAGGAATATGTAGAGAATATCGACGGTGTGAAGGGTGTGTTTTTCGCACAGGGACAGATGCAGATCATCCTGGGAACAGGAGTTGTAAACAAGGTTTATGATGAATTTATCCAGATCGCCGGAATATCAGAGAGCAGTAAGGATGAGCTTAAGAAGGTGGCAGCATCCAAGGCTAATCCGATACAGAGACTGATCAAAATACTGGGAGATATTTTTGTCCCGATCATCCCAGCTATCGTAGCCAGCGGATTTTTGATGGGAATCATGGAAGCCCTGAACTTCATGGTAAACAACGGCTTCCTGAATATTAACACCAATGGTTCCATTTATGTATTTGCACAGCTTTTCAGCAACACAGCGTATACATTTCTGCCGATCCTTATCGCTTACAGTGGTGCGAAGGTATTCGGTGCCAACCCTTATCTGGGTGCGGTTATCGGTATGATCATGATCCATCCAAATCTGCAGAATGCCTGGACTGTTGCAACAGAGGGTGTGCAGGCAACGCAGAAGGTATGGTTTGGACTTTACTCCATTGACATGGTGGGATATCAGGGACATGTGATCCCGGTTATCATTGCAGTATGGGTACTGGCACAGATCGAGAAAAGACTTCATAAGATCGTACCTGCAATGTTCGATCTTTTTGTAACACCACTTGTCAGTGTTTTTGTAACCGGTTATCTTACACTTTCCATTATCGGACCGATCTTCGTAGCTGTTGAGAACGGACTTCTGGATGGGATCCAGTGGCTGATCGCACTGCCATTTGGAATCGGAAGCTTTATCATGGGTGCCTTTTATGCACCGACTGTTGTTGCCGGTGTTCATCACATGTACACTATCATTGACCTTGGACAGCTGGCCAAATTCGGCGTTACCTACTGGCTGCCACTTGCATCTGCAGCTAACATTGCACAGGGTGGTGCAGCTCTTGCTGTAGGCCTGAAATCCAGAAATCAGAAGATCAAATCCATGGCTGTTCCTTCTGCCTTAAGCGCATGCATGGGAATCACAGAGCCGGCAATCTTCGGTGTAAACCTCCGCTTCGGAAAGCCGTTTATCATGGGCTGCCTGGGTGGTGCATGCGGAGCACTTTTTGCCTCCATTAGCAGTCTTGGTGCCACAGGAACAGGTGTTACCGGTATCTTCGGAATCCTGCTGTGCCTGAATAATCCAGTTGGTTATATCCTGATGTTTGCCATCGCATTTGGTGTGGCTTTTGTGCTTACCTGGATGTTCGCATATAAGGATGAGGTACAGGAAACAGCTGAAAAAAATATTGAAGCAGAGAAAAAATCAGATGCTCCGGCAGAAATTGCCCAGGAGAAAACTTCAGAGACAGGTGCACAGACCCTCTACAGCCCGCTTGAGGGAACTGCGATCCCGCTTTCAGAAGTAAAGGATGCAACCTTTGCATCTGAAGTCCTTGGAAGGGGCATGGCAGTGATTCCGTCCAAAGGTGAAGTAAAAGCACCCTGTGATGCTACGGTTTCTACAATTTTTGACACAAAGCATGCCATCGGGCTTGCAACAGAAAGTGGTCTGGAGCTGCTGATCCATATCGGCGTTGACACCGTTGAGCTTGGCGGTAAATTCTACACCGCTCATGTAAAGGACGGTGACGTGGTCAAAAAAGGCCAGACACTGATCACCTTTGATATGGATGCTATTAAGGCAGCCGGCTATGATGTGACCACACCGCTGATCGTAACCAATACCGATGATTATGAAGAAGTAAAAATGCTTGCAGAAGGAACAGTAAATAATGGTTCTGAAGTACTGGAGGTAAAATAAAATGAGTTCTCTGACCAAGGTCCTTGCGGAGGAAGTGCGAAAAATCGAGGAAACGGCAGCAGTTGCCAGGACGATGCAGACAAACCGTTTGACCCATCATCTGATGCCGCCTGTGGGATGGCTCAATGACCCGAACGGATTATGCTGGTACAAGGGAAGATATCATGTGTTTTTCCAGTATTCTCCGTTTGAGGCCAACGGTGGACTGAAATTCTGGGGACATTACTCCAGTGAAGATATGATCAGCTGGAGATATGAAGGGGTTCCGCTTCTGCCGGACAGCATTTATGACTGTCATGGTGTTTACTCAGGCTCTGCCATTGCGGAGAAAGATAAGCTTCATCTTTTCTACACAGGAAACATCAAGATGGATGGAGATTATGATTATATCAATAACGGAAGGCAGTCCAGCACTCTTCATGTGGAGAGTGCGGACGGCCTTCATTTCGGAACAAAGGAGGTTGCAGTTTCCTGTGAGGATTATCCGGAGAATTACACCTGCCACATCCGTGACCCGAAGGTCTGGAAAGAGGGGGAAGAGTACCGGATGATCCTTGGCGGCCGTCAGAAAAGCGACCAGGGCGCCGTACTTTTTTACAGATCCGAAGATCTGAAGAACTGGAAATTTGACAGTGAGCTTACTACAGAAAAGGCATTCGGATACATGTGGGAGTGCCCGGATTTTTTCACTCTTGAGGGACAGGAGGTGCTTTCTGTATCTCCCCAGGGACTGACCAGAGAAGAGTTCCGTTTTCAGAACATCTATCAGTCCGGATACTTTATCCTGAAGGATGGAAAGCCGGAGGAAAAAGCTTTCCGGGAATGGGACCACGGCTTTGATTTCTATGCACCCCAGACATTCCAGGATGGAAAGGGCAGACGGATCCTGATCGGCTGGATGGGAATGCCGGATGCAGATGAGGAGTATGTGAATCCTACAGCAGAGAGCGAAGGCTGGCAGCATTGCCTGACTGTTCCAAGGGAAGTTACGTATAAAAACGGAATGCTTTATCAGTATCCGGCGCAAGAACTGAACGGGTTGAGAAAGGCTGGCGTTTCTGTCAGCGGTTCCAGTGCGGAGATTCCGGTGAATGGACCGTTTGATCTGGATGTTCAGGTAAAAGGTGAGCAGGGTAAAGTAAGCCTTGGGGAAAATCTCTTCCTGGAATATCAGGACGGAGATGTGATCTTAACTCTCTCCGAGAAGGCCGGTGCCGGACGTAAAGTACGTAAGGCGCATGTTCCGTCCGGTGTGATCGAAAGCATCAGAGTTCTTGCGGATACTACAGCTGTGGAAATCTATGTGAATGGCGGAGAGGTTGTTTTCTCTTCCAGATATTATCCGGAAACGCAGGAACAGACTGTGAAGGTGGAGGCTGTGGAGTGTGATGGGAAGATTTATCTGCTGAAGAATTATGTGATGGAGTAGGCTGGGCTTATTGATCGGGAAATACAGCAAGATCAGAATACGAATACCTATAGAGCAGCTATGCAGTGAATTCCATATTCACAGAAATAAGAAATGACCGTATAATAAAGCAGGTGGGAAAATCCGCAGCCGGAATCCCGACCTGCTTTTATTTTTTTGATGTAAGTGAAATACATGAATTGTGCCGGCTGCTTGAGGATAGAAGGACGGCTGCTGGAGAAATGCTGGTGGCTGTCTTTACATAGAAGGAAGGATATCAGCTGCCGGGATATCGGTCTTACAGGACGACAACGATCTGTGTGGCTACTGTCGGAAATGTACTGGTGTACTGGCATTGCATTGCCGAAATTTTTTACAGAAGAGGAGACTGCTATGAACTATACATATATCGTGCAGTGTGCAGACGGCACGCTCTACACCGGCTGGACAAACTGCCTTGCCAGGCGGATGAAAGCCCATAATGAAGGCAAAGCAGGCGCCAAATATACCCGGGCCAAAAGGCCGGTGAAGCTGGTGTATTACGAAGGCTTTGCCACAAAGGAGGAGGCCATGAGCCGGGAGTACCGGATCAAGCAGCTGACCAGGGAGAAGAAGCTGGAGCTGATGAGGTTTTGAATTTTGATAAACATTTTGATATTTCAAAAGGCTTCAAATGCGTGGAGCATTATGCAGCGGAACTGAAAGATAAGGATATGTATGTTCTGCTGAATCTTATTGGTATCTCAGCATAACAACTGAATCAAAGGTATCCCCATTGTTGATCCACTGACAGCTACCATCATTTTTTGCACAGATATCTTCAATTATGGACAGACCGAATCCATGGTTGGGGATATCTTTTTTTGATGTTTTGTGGTTGAATGGTTGTGCCGGATCTTTGCTGTTTTTCATGTGGACAGTAAGAAAACCGGCGGACATTTTTGATGTTACAGAGATAAACGGTGCTTCAGAACCGGAAGCGTTGCAGCTTTCTATTCCATTATCCAGCAGGTTGAAAAATATACTGCTCAGTTCCGAAGAGGGAATATTGGATTTCTCCGGAAGAAGAACCTCGTAGGTAACTTTGATATTTTTCTGCATGGCAAGAAATCTTTTGTCCGCAAGGATGGCGTTGATCAGGCTGTCCTGACAGATGGGATGGAAACGTTCTCTCTGAAAATCATCGGTTATGGCAGGCAGGTAGTCCTGGATCTTATCATATTCGTTCGTTTTCAGGTAATTCTGAAGTGTCTCAAGTTTCCGGATGGTAGCCTGTTGGAACGCCAGAGTCTCCTGCTTTCTGGAAACAAACAGCTGCTCCTGTTCTTTCTGTAACTGTTCCTGCTTCTGAAGAGCCTGAAATTTTGCCTCTTCCTGAGCATTTTTGAGCGATCGTCTGGCAAGAAGGTAGATCCTGCGGTAAGTGAGGGCCAGAAAAAAGAGAAGCATTATCTGGCAGAACAGAGCATATTTCTGTAGCAGAGCTTCCAGGAAAAGAGATGCCTGAACACAGAAAAGTTCTATAAAAAGAATAGTAAAGCCTCGTTTCATAAAGTCCTCTTTTCCGGCGGAAGTTCTGAAAGAATTGTTTCCAGATATACATCTGCCTCAAGATATTTTTGGGTGCGGATCAGATAATTCAGTGAAAAGAGATGGTTTTCCATATCGTGATTCCATTTTCGCACAGATTGATATTCTTGTTCCATTTCGGTTGTATATTCCAGCTGTTTCTGAAGAAAACTCATCTGCTGAACCAACAGTTTGTGTCTTTTTTCTCTGAGAGAAATGTTGTGAAAAGCCCTGGCTATTATCAGACAGCAGAGAAGATTGAGAAACCAGTATAAAATGATCAGCCATTTTAACCAGGGAGAATTTTTACGGTATAGCAATATTCCCATAAGAAGTGAAGACGCCTGTACGGGAAAAAGGAGCTCAGCAATGGTAGTCAGCTGAATACTGTGGGAATAATTCCGGATTAGTGGAACCAGTTTTTTAATAAACAGCAATGCAACGAAGAAATCTATGATTATTAAAAAAAGCATTTCACCAGATGTATAAAGCAAATTATAACGAAACGATTCTTCGTGGTATATAAGAGTGTAAATCGGCAGGGCAAATGTTGCAGCGATATTTTCAGAAATTGCCAGAATACATATTAAGATCAGAAATGTGGAAATCTTTTTTTTCAGAGGATCTGAAAAATAAAGAATTGTCAGGAGAAGGAGTGTCAACTGGATAAGCCAGGAGCCCATACTGGGAAACCAATATTTTGACATAAAGGCAGCTGTTATGGGCAACATAAATGAGACAAAAAAACAGCTACGGTTTTTTGGAAAAAAGCTCCGGGATGGCGTAAGGATACCAGTGCAAAATCGGACACAGATATAGGAAGTTATGAAAGAACTCGGAAGAAGAGTGTATAAAATAAATTTCAGAAACTGTGGCATGAGAGTACCTTCTTTCTTGGAAATGTTATGGGATATCAGAGCAAAATACGAAAGTCAGTCTTTCGGAATCACAGCATCAGCAGAGAAAAAGATTTTTTAACATCTTCATAATGTGCGCGGCTGACAGGAATCTGCTGACCGGTGGTCAAAGTAATTTCTGTATGCTGGAGCCTGGAAACTGCATGAAGGTTCACAAGGAAACTTCTGTGGCAGCACACGAAAAAATCCGGCAGCTGTTGCTGGAGAATATTCAGTTTGTCACGGACTGTATAGGTTTCAATTTTTGTATAAATAAGTGTTTCACGCAGATTTCGTTCCAGATACAGGATATCATTTACCGCAATTCGGATGTGAGAATGTCTGATCTTAAGTGTGAGAAACTGTTCTTCATTTGTCTGGAGATTTTTAAGTGCAGCATCCAGAGCAGCCGGCAGATATTCGTTGAGTCGGTTTTTGTAAATGAAATAAGTGTGCTTTGTGGAATAGACATCCGAGGCATATTCCAGATACTGGCTGATAAAGATCAGCTGTGTCCGTGGATTCTCCCCGTTTATCATCTGGCCAAGTTCAATTCCGGAAACTGTATCGTCACCCAGGGAGATATCCAGAAAAACAATATCATAAGGACATCTAGTTTCCGGCAGAGCAGTCATAAATTCCTTTCCGGAGAGGTAGGGATGTAGTTCATAAGGTACTTTCAGAATGGTTTCAATATTTTTCTTTATAATCTCCACAAAGGTCTCACTGTCTTCGCAGATCGCAATTTTCAACATATGTATACTCCAGAAAATTATTCGGCTGCCTCAGGCAGCCGTAGTGTCGTTATATGTAGAATATACATGAAAATAATGGGAAAGTCTAGAGGGAGAAATTTGTCGAAATGTTTTGATTGCATATTCGCCCATATTGTGCTAAGATAAAGAAAAGCATTTCATTTCTATTGTTGATCTGTACGGGTTCTTCCGTATCTGAAATTCATCAGCCGTTCGGCTATACAGAGAAATCTCAATGCTTAAATCACATAATCACGCAGGGGGATTTCCAGAAGTGCATTTTTTACCATGGGATTCTCCCGACTTTCTGACAAGGAGGATACTACATGGCAGAAAACAATATGGATGTATTAACAGCGAACCGAACCTATAAATCCAGGATTTTTGCAATGCTGTTCAGCGACAGGAATGAATTGCTGAAACTTTACAATGCGATCAATGGAACCAGTTACGATGATCCTGATCTGCTTCAGATCAATACACTGGAGAATGCAGTGTACATGTCTATGCAGAATGATGTTTCTTTTATTATTGAGCTGGGATTAAATCTGTATGAACATCAATCTACGTACAGTCCGAATTTACCTGTACGGTATCTGCTGTATGTGGCAGATGTGTATTCGGATTATACGAAGGATATGAACCTGTATGGGACGAAAGCTGTGAAGCTGCCTACACCGAAGTTTGTGATTTTTTATAACGGGCAGGCTGAACAGCCGGATCGTAAGGAACTGAAGTTGTCAGAGCTCTTTACTGTTCCGGAGGAGGCGCCTTCTTTGGAATTGAAGGCAGTTATGTTGAACATCAATAAAGGCCATAACCGGAAACTGATGGAAACCTGCAAGACACTTCATGACTACGCAGAATACACTTCCCGGGTACGTGAATACGCAGCGGAGATATCATTGGATGAAGCAGTAGAGCGGGCAATTACAGAGTGCATCAGTGAAGATATATTGGCAGATTTTTTGAGAAAGAATCGAGCGGAGGCGAAGAAAGTGAGTATATACGAGTATGATGAAGAGAGGCATATGAGGCAGACAAGGGAAGAGGGCGTTGAGGAAGGCTATACCAAGGGAATTAATCAGGGAATTGAACAAACAGCGGTTAATTTGATTAAAGCGAGACTTCTTACAGATGAACAAATTAAGGAAGTTACTGGTTTGAGTCAGGTACAGTTAGATAATTTAAAAGAAGGTAAGAGTAATTGAAAAGATTAAGCCCCTTTCCCAGAAAATTAATCCTGGGAAAGGGATCTGCTGGTCAATGGAATTACTTATGTGAAACTTTAATCTTGGAACTTTAATCTTGGAACTTTAATCTTGGAACTGGCATCTCTTGATTGAAGTAACTTTTAACTGATACTTTGCACAAAGTCTTTTATTTCCGGACAGGCTACGAATTTGTCACAAAATCGTCTATGAGAACTCTCATTAAAGAAACAAAACAGATAAAATCAGATAAGCCCTAATATAGCACATATCGTTATAAAGAGAAAAATGCCCAGAAAGCCCATGAATACAGGCTTTTTGGGCGTTTTTTTATTGTGTAACAGCAAAAATACCCCCCTCAACCTGTCCGAAAACCTTATTTTTAGGCATAAATTTAGCCCCTTTCCTTCATCTGTGACATTGAAAACTGAATAAAATACACA